>NZ_JBHXVG010000013.1:0-237170 GCF_042672405.1 Streptomyces sp. NPDC127197
AACACCACCCCCCCCCAATCGTTTATTTTGTGGGGTGGGGGGGTTTGTTTTTTTTTTATACCTCCCGGGGGGGGGGGGGGGGGCGGTTTGCCCCCCGCCCCCCGCGGAGCCCTCGGTTGGTTCGGCCCACGTTCAGCCCAGGTTCAGCCCACGCGGTCGCTCGCTTCCGGGAGGGGGCGGGTGTCCAGGTAGAACCACTCGGCCGTGGGGCTCGGGGCGGGTGAGGACTCCGCGCCGGGATAGGCGGGCAGGCTTACCGCGTCGGGACAGCCCACCGGCCCGGTTGCCGTATCGGGATACCCGACCGGCCCGGTTGCCGTATCGGGATACCCGACCGGCCCGGTTGCCGCGTCCGGATACCCCGTCGGCACACTTGCCGCGCCGGGATGCCCCGTGGGGACGCCTGCCGCGTCGGGATACTCCACCGCCTCGGCCCCCGCGCCCGCCGAGCCCGTCACCCTCTCCCCCGCGTCCTTCGCCTCCGGCACCCGCACCCCTGTGTCCGTCAGCTCCGGCATCAGCAGCTCCACCCGAAGCCCCGCCCCCCGCTGCTGGCTCACGAACTCGTCGATCTGCGTGCGGCAGGCATGGTCCAGGTGGGTCACGCCGAGCAGGTCGAGCCGGATGCGCGGCTTGCCCGAGGCGGCGGCCTGTTCCAGGGCCTCGATCAGACGCGGCAGCCGCAGGAAGGTCGCGTTGCCGGCCATGACGACCTTGGCGGTGTCCTCCTCGATGTGCTGCCGTACGACCGCCTGGGACATCCGCAGCGCGGCCAGCACCACTCCGGCCGCAAGGCCGACGAGGACGCCCTCCAGCAGCGCGGTGGCCGTGATGACGAGGGTGGTCAGCGTCATGACGGCGAACTCGCCCCGGTCCTGGCGCCACATCTTGGGGAACTCCTCCGGCGCGAACAGCTTCCAGCCGCTGTGCACCAGCACCCCCGCGAGCACTGAGATCGGGATCAGCGCAAGGACCTGCGGCAGCAGCAGCGCGAAGGCGAGCAGCCACAGCCCGTGCAGGGTGCGGGAGATCCGGGTCTTCGCCCCGGCCTGGACGTTCGCCGAGCTACGGGCGACGACCGCCGTGACCGGCAGCGCGCCGAAGATGCCGGCGACGGTGTTGCCGGCGCCCTGGGCGATGAGCTCGGTGTTGTACTTGGTGCGCGGTCCGGTGTGCATACGGTCCACGGCCGCCGCGGTGAACAGGCTCTCCGCCGACGCGATCACCGTGAAGGTGAGGATCGCGCTGATGATCCCGGCGTCGGCGAGCCCCGCGAACTGCTCCGGCCCCGGCATGTCGACCGCGTCCGCGAGGTTGCCGACCTGGAGCGTCTTCACGTTCACGCCCGGCAGTGCGGCGACCGCGATACCGATACCGACGGCGACGAGCGCGGCCGGGATCTTCCTGACCGGGCCCGGCACCTTCTTCCAGACGAAACTGAGCACGATCGTGACGACGCCGAGCCCGGCCGCGGTCATCGCCTGCGGATCGGCGGCGACGTCGGCGACCAGCCCGGGGACGCCGGCGATGTTCTCGAACGGCGTGCCCGGGGCCTTCGCGTCGGACATCGGATACAGCTGACTGAACATCAGCGGCAGCCCGATGCCGGCGAGCATGCCCTGGACAACGGCGAGGGAGATCGCCTGGAACATCCGGCCGAGCTTCACCAGCCCCAGCACGATCTGGAGGATGCCGGTGAACAGGACGATCACTCCGAGCATGACGACGCCGTGTTCGAGCACGGTCTCCGCGACGAGGGCGGCGAGACCGGCCGCCGGACCGCTGACCTGGAGGGTGCTTCCCCGGATCGCCCCGACCACCAGCCCGCCGATGACCCCGGAGATGATCCCCAGCTCGGCCGGCACCCCGGAGGCGACCGCGACGCCGATGCACAGCGGCAGCGCCACCAGGAACACGACGAGCGAGGCGGTGATCTCGGTGCCGAGGTCGACGCCGGAGCCTGAGCCGCCCTTCCGGGGCGCGGAGCCGCCCTTCCGTGGCCCGGCCGCCCGCCGGTGCGCCCCGCTCATGACCCGTGCACCCGGAACCGGCCGTCCTCGTCCAGCTCGTGGACCGTGCCGGTGTCGATCTCGTAGTACCAGCCGTGCAGCCGCAGCCGGCCGGTGTCGATCATCCGCCGGGCGACCGGATAGCCGCGCAGGACGGCGAGCTGATTGCGGACGTTGAGCTGCACGACCTCACGCAGCACCGGATCCCCCGACCGCCGTCCCGCCCCGCCGAGTACGGGTTCCAGCCCCGGCCGCGCATGCTCGAGCCACGCATCGACGCGCGGCAGCCCGGACAGATCGGTGCCGTGTGTGAGCGCGCTCATAGCACCGCAGTGGGAATGGCCACACACCACGACGTCCTGAACGCCCAGCACTTCGAGCGCGTACTCGATGGTGGCGGCCTCGCCGGAGGCCGCGCCCTGCTCGTCGTACGGCGGCACGATATTGCCCGCATTGCGCAGCTCGAATATCTCCCCGGGCCGCGCTCCGGTGATCAACGCGGGAATCACCCGCGAGTCCGAGCAGCTAATGAACAAGGCCTCGGGAAATTGCCCGACGGCCAGTTTCCGGTATTCGTCGCCCTCGAAGTCGACCCGTCGCCTGAACGAGCGGGCGCGGTCCAGCAACGCCTTCACTGTGCCTCCATGACACTGGTTCCGACCAGGAGTCACGAAGGTAGGGGGGTGTACCCCAGAGGAAGGTTAAGCGAACCCCAAGGAAAAGAAGCACAAGCGGTTTCTGAGGGCCATTTCACAAAGGCCGGGATCAGGACACCCTCGTGTGTATTTCCTTGTAGCGTGTCGACTCCCACAACAAGGGATTCGTGTTGTCCGGATTTTTTATGGAGAGACAGGACGCCATGGGCGTACGAGTGCTGCTCATCGAGGACGACGAGTCGATCGCCGAACCGCTCGCCGACGGACTGCGGCACTTCGGCCTGACGGTCCACCACGTGGCCACCGGAGCGGAGGGACTGGCGGGACCGTACGGCGATGTCGTGCTGCTCGACCTCGGCCTGCCGGACATGGACGGCATCGACGTCTGCCGCGGCATCCGCCGGTCCTCCGACGTCCCCGTCATCATCCTCAGCGCGCGGGGCGAGGAGGCCGACCGCGTGCTGGGTCTGGAGCTGGGCGCCGACGACTATCTGGCGAAGCCGTTCAGCGTACGGGAGCTGGTGGCCCGGATCCGCGCCGCGCACCGCCGCCACCGACTGCCGCCCGCCGCCGACCCGTACGCGCAGCAGTCGTCGTACGAGGGCGAGTCGGCCGGCCACGAGACGCCGTACACCGATCCGGCGGACGACACCCCACCCGCATCAGCCGGCCCTCTTGTGGTGGACCGGCGGACCCGGCAGGTGTGGGTCGGGGACGTGCCCGTGACGCTGACGCCGAAGGAGTTCGAACTGCTGGCGCTGCTGTCCGAGGACGCCGGAGCGGTCTACTCGCGACAGGAGATCCTCAACCGGGTGTGGGACGACCACTACGAGGGCCCCACCAAGACCCTGGACGTGCACGTCGCCACCCTGCGCCGCAAGCTGGGCCACCCGGCGTGGATCCAGACCCTGCGGGGCGTCGGCTTCCGGCTCGCCGTGCGCAGCCCCGCACCGGACCCCCCGCACGGCCCCACCGCCTCATGACCCGCCGGCTGCTGCTGAGCCACCTCAGCCTGGCCGCGCTCGTCCTGCTCGGCCTGGAGATTCCACTGGGGTTCGTCTACACGCGGGCCGAGCGCGAACGGATCGTCAACTCCGCGAAGAGCGAGGCCGATTCGGTCGCCGCGTACGCCGAGTTGTCGGTCGCAGCCCGGCGCCGAGACCAGCTCGCCGAACGGGCCGAGCACTGCGCCGAGCGCATCGGCGGACAGGTGGTCGTCCTCGCTGCGGACGGCAGCCTGCTGGCCGCCGCACCCCGGCTGTCCGGCGCGGAGGAACGCGACCTCGCCACCCGCCCCGAGGTCACGGCGGCACTGCAGGGCAGGCCCAGCACGGACGTCCACGCCTCCACGATCGGCGGCGTGCACTACCTGTCGGTAGCGGCTCCGGTCGGCCACCGCGCGCCCGACGGCTCGGCGCAGGGCGCGGTACGGGTCACCCTGCCGACGGACGCGGTGAACGCCCGAGTGCACCGGGTGTGGCTGCTGCTGGCCCTGGTGGGCCTCGCCGTCCTCACCGGCGTCGGGGCGGTGGCGTTCGCGTTCGCACGCTGGGCGGGCCGCCCCCTCCGGCGGCTGGAGGAGGCCGCGCACCGGCTCGCCGACGGCGGCCCGGCCGCCCCGGTGCCGGTCACATCGGGCCCACCGGAGGTACGCAGCCTGGCGGCCGCGTTCAACCGCACCGCGGCCCGTCTCGAACACCTCCTCGCCTCCCAGCGCGCCTTCGCCGGCGAGGCCTCCCACCAGCTGAAGACCCCCCTCGCCGCCCTGCGACTGCGCCTGGAGAACCTGGAGCCCGCCGTCGCCCGGCGCGCCCGGCCCCGCCTCGCCGCCGCCATCACCGAGACCGACCGGCTGGCCCGGATGGTCGAGGGCCTGCTGGCGATGGCCCGCCTGGAGGAGGACGCCGCCACACCCGGCCCGGTCGACGTGGGCGAGGTGTGCGCAGAACGGCACCGCGCCTGGCTGCCGCTGTTCGAACGCGAGGGCGTCTCCCTCGTCCTGTTCGCCGGCAGCGTGGGCCCGGTACTCGCCGTCCCCGGCGCCGTGGAACAGATCCTGGACAACCTCCTGTCCAACGCATTGCGGGCCTCCCCCGCCGACAGCACGGTCACCATGGAGCTGCGGCTGCACACCCCCTCCCGCCGCCCGCTGCGCGACAGTCGCCCCTGCTGGGTCGACCTGCACGTCACCGACGAGGGCCCCGGGATGACGGCGGAACAGCGCGCCCGCGCCTTCGACCGCTTCTGGCGCGCGCCCGGCGCCCCGAAGGGCGGCACCGGCCTGGGCCTGTCCCTGGTACAGCGCCTCGCCCACGCCAGCGGCGGCGAGGTGAGCCTGCGCCCGGCGGCCACCGGCGGCCTGGACGCAGTGGTCCGCCTCCCCTCCGCAGAGCCCCCGCCCGTACGCCCACGCCGCCCCGCCCCCGTATACGCCGACGCGGCACGACCCGGCCACGACCTGTCCACTCCGCTCTCCTAGGAGGTCGTTTCAGCTGGTGTTTCTGCGGTGACCGATGAGGGCTGCGACGATGGTGACGCTGTCGAGTTCCTGTCGAGTTTGCCGAGTCGGTCGAGTTCGCCGAAGTCATCGAGTTACATCGGGTCCCACCGACCCTTCCTGCGCCACCCTTCACGGAGGTCCGAACCATGACTCGGAACCGCCCCCAGCCGTCCCGGCGCGCCTTCCTCGGCGGTACCGCCGTCGCCGCGCTCACGGTGGCCGCCGGCACCGGCACGGCCCACGCGGGCACGAAGACCGACTGGCCGACGGAGTTCCCGCTCCCCGACGGCTGGCTCCCCGAGGGCATCACCATCGGCAGCAAGCCGTACGCCTACATGGGCTCCCGCGCCAACGGCGCCGTCTACCGCACCGACCTGCGCACCGGCGAGGGCAGGGTCCTCCACCCGGGCGCCACGGGCACAGCGTCGATCGGCCTGAAGCTGGACCGGGACGGCCTGCTCTACATGGCCGGTGGAGGAGGCGGTACGGCGAGGATCGTCGACTCCCGCACGGGCGAACTGCTGAGGACGTACCAACTCACCACGTCCACACCGACATTCATCAACGACGTGATCCTGCAGGGCGACCGCGCATGGTTCACCGACTCCCGCAACCCGATCCTCTACGGCGTACGGCGCGGCCACTCCGGCGAGATCCGCGTCCTGCCGCTGACCGGCGACTGGGTCCAGCTGCCCGACGTCAACAACGCCAACGGCATCGTCGGCACGCCGGACGGCCGGGGCCTGATAGTCGTGAAAAGCACCCCGGGCACGCTCTACCACGTCTCGCTGAAGACCGGCGAGGCGCGCGAAATCACCCTCTCCGGCGCGGACTCGGTGGTGAACGGCGACGGCCTGGTCCGCATCGGCCACACGCTGTACGTGGTCCAGAACCGCCTGAACCTGATCAGCGTCTGGGACCTGGCCCGCGACCTCCGCACGGCCACCCTCCGCACCACGATCACGGACCCCCGCTTCGACGTCCCCAGCACAGCCGCCCGCTACGGCAACCGCCTGTACCTGGTCAACGCCCGCTTCACGAGCCCACAGACACCGGAGACGACGTTCAACGGGGTGGCGGTCTCTCTCTGACGGTCCCTCTCTGACGACACGCACGCACACCGAGGCGGCACCTCCGGACAGGTGCCGCCCTACGGTGGACACATGAAGCTCTCGCCCCTCGATGCCCGGCAACGCTTCGTCGCGTCGCCGGTCGCCCGGCTGGCGACAGCCGACACCCGGGGCGTGCCCCATGCAGTCCCCGTGACCTTCGTGGTCGAGCACGACGTCGTGTACTTCGCGGTGGACGACAAGCCCAAGAGCACCTGGGACCTGCGCCGCCTGCGCAACATCCGGGAAAACCCCTCGGTGACGGTGCTGGTCGACCACTACGACGAGGACTGGTCGACCCTGTGGTGGGCCCGTGCGGACGGGCGCGGGGAGGTACTGGAGGACGGGCGGGAACGGCTTTCGGCGGTGGAGTTGCTGTGCGGCAAGTACGGGCAGTACCAGGACTCCCCTCCGCAGGGCCCTGTGGTCGCCGTTCGGGTGGAGCGGTGGAGCGGCTGGGCGGCTCGTTCACAGAATGGCGTTTCATGAGCGGAGGGCTACCGTCCGGTCACGTCACGTTCGCATCACGGGTCCGTCATTTCGCCGCAGTATCGACCAGGCCCTCCCATACCTTCATCACCTCGCTGTCCACGCCGATCACCTCTCCGTGATCGTGCGCATGGATATCCGCATGAAGCTGGGGGCTCCCTGTGAACGTGTTCCGCAAGCCTGCCGCCGTGGCCGTCGCCGCGCTGGCGCTGGCCGCTCTGCCGGCCACCGCCGAGGCCCATGACGGCAGCCACCCGTTCAAGAACTGCACCGAGGCGTACGAGAACGGGTACGCCGGCATCCCCGAGGGTGACGAGCACTACGGCGACCATCTGGACCGCGACGGGGACGGCGTGGGCTGCGACCAACCGCCCGCGGACTTCGTGCCCGCCGATGACGAGGCGACCGACAGCGGTGAGGGCGCCTCCTCCGACGCAGGGGCGCAGGAGGACACCGACCTGGCCGAGACCGGCGGCAGCAGCGCCACCCCGTACCTCGCGGGCGGCGGCGCGGCCGTTCTGCTCGCCGGGGGCGGCGTGCTCTTCGTGGCACGCAGGCGCCGCGACGCCCGCTGACCACCCCCGAGGCACGGCAAAGGGGGCGGCACCCTCCGCACAGGGTGCCGCCCCCTCTTCCTGCGTGCCGGAGCCGCCGCCGGATCGGTGAGGGTCGGGGATCAGCGGCGGCTCCGGGGTCGGTGGGTCAGCGGTGGTCGCTGCCCGTCGACTGGGACGCCGCCCGGCCCGCCTCCAGGCGCGCCACCGGAATCCGGAACGGTGAGCAGGAGACGTAGTCCAGTCCCACCTCGTGGAAGAAGTGGACCGACTCGGGGTCGCCGCCGTGTTCGCCACAGACGCCGAGCTTGAGGTCGGGGCGGGTTTCGCGGCCGGCCTTCGCGGCGGCGGCGACCAGCGAACCCACGCCGTCCTTGTCGATGGTCTCGAAGGGGCTGACGCCGAAGATGCCCTTCTCCAGGTATGCGGTGAAGAAGCTCGCCTCCACGTCGTCGCGGCTGAAGCCCCAGACCGTCTGCGTCAGGTCGTTCGTGCCGAAACTGAAGAACTCGGCCGCCTCGGCGATCTGAGCGGCGGTCAGCGCTGCGCGCGGCAGTTCGATCATCGTGCCGATCGCCAGCTTCAGTTCGGTACCGCTCGCGGCCTGGACCTCCGCGATGACCCGGTCGGCCTCCTCGCGGACGATCTCCAGTTCCTGGACCGTGCCGACGAGCGGGATCATGATCTCGGCGCGCGGGTCGCCCTTGGCGGACTTGCGTTCGGCAGCGGCCTCCGCGATCGCCCGTACCTGCATCGTGAACAGGCCCGGGATGACCAGGCCCAGACGTACGCCGCGCAGGCCGAGCATCGGGTTCTGCTCGTGCAGGCGGTGCACCGCCTGGAGGAGGCGCAGTTCGTTCTCGTGCGGCTCCTGACGGGACTCCGCCAGGGCGACACGGACGGACAGTTCCGTGATGTCGGGGAGGAACTCGTGCAGCGGGGGGTCGAGGAGACGGATCGTCACCGGGAGGCCGTCCATCGCCGAGAACAGCTCCACGAAGTCCTGCTTCTGGAGCGGGAGCAGCTCCTTCAGGGACTCCTCACGCTCGGCCTCCGTGTCGGCCAGGATGAGGCGCTCGACCAGCTCACGGCGGTCGCCGAGGAACATGTGCTCCGTACGGCACAGACCGATGCCCTGGGCGCCGAAGCGACGGGCGCGCAGCGCGTCCTCGGCGTTGTCCGCGTTGGCGCGCACCCGCAGGCGCCGCTTGCGGTCGGCGAACGCCATGATCCGGTGCACGGCCTCGACCAGTTCGTCGGCGTCCTGGGCACCCGCGTGCATCCGGCCCTCGAAGTACTCCACGACCGGAGACGGAACCACCGGCACCTCACCGAGGTACACCTTGCCGCTGGAGCCGTCGATGGAGATGAGGTCACCCTCCTCCACCACATGCCCACCCGGCACCGTCATCCGGCGCCGCTTGGTGTCGACCTCCAGCTCCTCCGCGCCGCAGACACAGGTCTTGCCCATGCCGCGGGCCACCACGGCCGCGTGGGAGGTCTTGCCGCCGCGGGACGTCAGGATGCCCTCGGCCGCGATCATGCCGTCCAGGTCGTCCGGGTTCGTCTCACGGCGGATCAGGATGACCTTCTCGCCGGAACGCGACCACTTCACCGCGGTGTACGAGTCGAAGACCGCCTTGCCGACCGCCGCACCCGGCGACGCCGCGATGCCCCGGCCGACCTGCTCGACCTTGGCGTGCTCGTCGAAGCGCGGGAACATCAGCTGGGCGAGCTGGGCGCCGTTGACTCGCTGGAGCGCCTCGGCTTCATCAATGAGCCCCTGGTCGACCAGCTGCGTGGCGATACGGAACGCCGCACCCGCGGTGCGCTTGCCGACGCGGGTCTGGAGCATCCACAGCCGGCCGCGCTCGATGGTGAACTCGATGTCGCAGAGGTCCTTGTAGTGGTTCTCCAGCGTCTCCATGATCTGCATCAGCTGGTCGTACGACTGCTTGTCGATCTGTTCCAGCTCCGCGAGCGGGACCGTGTTGCGGATGCCGGCCACCACGTCCTCGCCCTGGGCGTTCTGGAGGTAGTCGCCGTAGACGCCCTGGTGGCCGGAGGCGGGGTCGCGGGTGAAGGCGACGCCCGTGCCGGAGTCCGGGCCCAGGTTGCCGAAGACCATGGAGCAGACGTTGACCGCGGTGCCCAGGTCGTGCGGGATGCGCTCCTGGCGGCGGTAGAGCTTGGCGCGGTCGCCGTTCCAGGAGTCGAAGACCGCCTTGATGGCGAGGTCCATCTGCTCGCGCGGGTCCTGCGGGAAGTCCCGGCCGGCCTCGGTCTTGACGATCTTCTTGAAGCGGGTGACCAGCTTCTTCAGGTCCGCGGCCTCCAGCTCGGTGTCGACCGTGACCTTCTTGGCCTCCTTGGCCTTCTCCAGCGCCTCCTCGAAGAGGTCACCGTCGACGCCGAGGACGGTCTTGCCGAACATCTGGATGAGGCGGCGGTAGGAGTCCCAGGCGAAGCGTTCGTCGCCGGCCTGCTTGGCGAGGCCCTGCACCGACTTGTCGGACAGGCCGATGTTGAGGACCGTGTCCATCATGCCAGGCATGGAGAACTTGGCGCCGGAGCGGACGGAGACGAGCAGAGGGTTGTCCGCCTGGCCCAGCTTCTTGCCCATGCGCTGCTCCAGCGCGTCGAGGTGCGCACTCACCTCGTCACGCAGTGCCGCCGGCTCCTCGCCGCTGTCGAGGTAGACCTTGCAGGCCTCGGTGGTGATGGTGAAGCCGGGCGGGACGGGGAGGCCCAGGTTGGTCATCTCGGCGAGGTTCGCGCCCTTGCCGCCGAGGAGGTCCTTGAGGTCCTTGTTGCCCTCGGTGAAGTCGTAAACGAACTTCACGCCCTCAACGCTCGAACCAGCCTGAGCTGCTACGTGGGGATCTTTGTTTTCCGACACGGGTCCCAACTCCTTGAGGACGCGGTGGCTGCCCTGACGGCGAGGAACATACCCAGATCGAAGGCGCCTGGGTACGTCCACTTGCCCGTCATGCGCCTGTAACCAGGCGTCCGCCACCGGATCGAAAGTCAAAGCTTGGTAAGCGGTGGCGGGCGGATGTTTTCACTTCTTGAACGCACACCTACCCAGAGGCCAGGATTCTCGCTCATATGAGCGGTCTACAGCACGTCTGATTTCGATCGATGAACGATCAAGGGGTGGCACTCAGTGCCACCCCTTGGAGAAGTGCAGTCGCGCATGATCCGCTCATCTGAGCGCGACCCTTATCAAGGGTGGCGAGAATCACGCTGCCACAGGGGGCGGGATTTCACCATGCGGACGACCGCGAGAGACCGCAACCGGAGCGTCACACCGTCACACCCCGAGCGCCCGCAGCCTCTCCTCCACCCGCTCCGGCGCGTACAGGTGCTCCACGACCAGTGCCCCCGCCCCCACCAGCCCCGCCCGCTCCCCCAGCCGCGAGGTCACGACGTCCAGCCGGGCCGTGGAGCGGGGCAGCGCCCGCTGGTACAGCAGCTCCCGTACGCCGGTGACGAAGGAAGTTCCGGCCAGGTCGCCCGCGATCATCAGCACCCCGGGGTTCAGCAGGGTCACGACCGTCGCCAGTACGTCCCCGACCCGGCGCCCGGCCTCCCGGGCCAGCCCCGTCGCCTCCGGATGCCCGGCCGCGAGCAGGTCCCGCACATCTGCGCCGGAGGTGGCCGGCACCCCGGTCTCGGCCAGCCGCCGGGCCACGGCGCCCCCGCTGGCGACGGCGGCCAGACAGCCGTAGGAGCCGCAGCGGCAGAGCGCATCCGCGCCCTCCGGCACCCTGATGTGGCCGATGTCGCCGGCGCCGCCGTCGATGCCCCGGTACAGCGAGCCGTCCACCACGACTCCCGCGCCGATACCCGTTGACACCTTGACCAGCACGAACGCCGAGCAGTCCGGGTAGCCGGTGCGCTGTTCGCCGTACGCCATGAGGTTGGCGTCGTTGTCCACCAGGACCGGTATCTCACCGGCGCCCGTGTGCTCGCTGAACGCCCGGGCCAGGCGGGTGCGTATGTCGTAGCCGTCCCAGCCCGGCATGATCGGGGGCTGGACCACCCGGCCGGTTTCGGTGTCGACCGGGCCCGGCACGGCGAGACCGATACCGCAGACCTCCTGCGCACCGCGCCCGGCCTTGACCAGCAGCTCCGCGAACCAGCGGCCCAGCTCACCGAGGACCTGCTCCGGGCCGTCCTCGATGACCAGGGTGCCGCCGTGCTCGGCGAGGATCTCGCCGCTCAGCGTCAGGACGGCGGCACGTGCGTGCCGGGTGTCGAGGTCGGCGGCGAGGACGACCGCGTGGGCGTCGTCGAACTCCAGGGTGATGGAGGGCCGGCCGCCGAGGGGGGAGTCGACCGGGCCGCCGGCGCCCTCGCGCAGCCAGCCCGCGCGGAAGAGGCGGTCCAGGCGCTGGCCGACCGTGGCGCGGGAGAGACCGGTGACCTGTTGGAGCGCACCCCGGGTGGTGGCGCGGCCGCTGCGCACCAGCTCGAGCAGTTCCCCGGCGCTCGCCTGGCTCGCGCTCCGTCCAGCCATACCTGCGCACCCCCTTGTGTTTCTCAACCCTGCATTACATATTGGGTTTTGCGTGTTAAATAGACGTAACCCTACGGTAGCGATGGTCAAACCGGTCGCCTGGACGTCTTTTCGGGGAGCCCCGAGTGGATCGCACTGCCCAGCTCACATTCCGTCCCGCCGCGCGGGAGGTTGTATACGATCCGGGCCCGGCGCCGGACTCGCCGCATCTCAGGGCCGCGCGCGTCCTGGAGGGCAACTGGACCGGAACGTCGACGGTGCCCTCGCGCGGCCTGTACCCGCACCAGTGGTCCTGGGACTCGGGGTTCATCGCGATCGGGCTCCGGCATCTGTCGCCGTTACGGGCCCAGACGGAGCTGGAGACGCTGCTGGCCGCGCAGTGGGGCGACGGGCGGATCCCGCACATCGTCTTCAACCCCTCCGTGCCGCTGGACGCGTACTTCCCGAGCCCCGACTTCTGGCGCTCCTCGACCGCGGGACGCGCTGCGGGTGCCCCGCGCACCGTACAGACCTCCGGCATCGTGCAGCCACCGGTGCATGCGCTGGCGGCCTGGCTGGTGCACTGCGCCGACCCGGGGCTGTCGCGGGCGCGCGGCTTCCTCGCCGGCGTGTATCCGCGGCTGGCGGCCTGGCACCGCTATCTGCTGCACCGGCGTGACCTGGGCGGGGGCGGGCTCGCGTCGGTCGTGCACCCGTGGGAGCAGGGGATGGACAACAGCCCCTGCTGGGACGCCCCGCTCGCCCGTGTCACCCCGGCCCCTGCCCGCTCCTTCCGCCGCGCCGACCTCGCCCACGGCGCGCCCGAGGACAGGCCGACGGACCTCGACTACGGGCGGTATGTGCGGCTGGCGACGGACTACCGGGACCGGGGTTACGCCGACGGGGACAGCGCGTTCGCCGTGGAGGACCCGGCGTTCAACGCACTGCTGATCGCCTCCGAGCACGCGCTGGCCCGGAT
Source organism: Streptomyces sp. NPDC127197 (assembly GCF_042672405.1). Lineage (NCBI taxonomy): Bacteria > Bacillati > Actinomycetota > Actinomycetes > Kitasatosporales > Streptomycetaceae > Streptomyces > Streptomyces sp. NPDC127197. Next base: position 12,798 of record NZ_JBHXVG010000013.1, read on the forward strand.
CGCCCGCGAGCTGGGCGCGACGGGCACGGCCCGGCAGGCCCGCGCGGAGCGCCTGACGGGCGTCCTCATCGACCGGCTGTGGGATCCGGCGGAGGGGATGTTCTTCTGCCGGGACGTCCGCAGCGGCCGGGACATCCGAAACGGCCAGGACGCCCCCAGCAGCCAGGACGCCCGCAGCGGCGACCTGATCCCCGAACGCAGCGTCTCCGGCCTCGTCCCCCTCCTCCTGCCCACCCTCCCCCGCGCCCTCGTCGCCGCCCTCGTGCGCACGCTCACCGGCCCGCACTTCGGCACCGGCACCCGGCTCGTGCCGAGCTACGACCTGCTCGGCGAGGCCTTCGATCCGCACCGGTACTGGCGCGGCCCTGCCTGGTTCAACACGAGCTGGCTGCTGGAGCGGGGCCTGAGGGTGCACGGCGAGACGGAGCGGGCCGACGCGCTGCGCGAGGCGATGCTCGACACCGCCGACGCGTCCGGGTTCGCAGAGTACGTGGACCCGTACACCGGCGCGGCCTGCGGAGCCACCGGCTTCAGCTGGACCGCCGCGCTCACACTCGACCTGCTGGAAGCCAAGGTGGCCGACGCAACCAACGGAGCCAAGGGAGGGGACCTGGGATGACGAACCGGCATCATCTGCTCGTGCACGGCGGGACGTTCGCCGCCGTGGGCGACAGCGGAGACATCAGCGGTGTGCGGAGCGGCAGCTCCCCGGACGGGCTGTTCGTGCGCGACGGCCGACACCTCAGCCGCTGGCAGCTCACGGTCGACGGCGCCGTGCCGGAGGCCCTGAGCCCCGTGACCGGCGGGGACACCACGCGCTGTGTGCTGGTCCCGCGGGGCGGCCGCCAGGAACCGGCCGCGTACGCGCTCTTCCGTGAACAGGCCGTCGGAGACTGCTCGTTCGTCGAGTCGCTGCGCGTCACCAGCAACCGCCCGGTGCCGACCACGATCCGCCTCGCCATCACCGCCGACGCCGACTTCACCGACCAGTTCGAACTGCGCTCGGACCACCGCACCTACACCAAGCCCGGCGCCCTGCGCTCCCGCCAGGTCCTCGACGACGGCGTGGAGTTCACCTACCGGCGCGGCGAGTGGCGTTCCTGTACGACGGTGACGGCCGAGCCCCCGCCGGACGCCGTCGAGGAGACCGGCACCGGCGCGCGCCGCCTCGTCTGGACCCTCGACCTGGAACCGCACGGCACGGCGGAGCTGACCCTGCGGGTCATGGCGCGCCCGCACGGCGAGAAGCGGGCGCTGCGCGTACCGCGCTCCCCCGCCGCCGTCACCGAGCAACTCCTCGACAAGGAGGGCAGGTTCGTCGAGGGCATCGCCTTCCCGACCGGCTGGCCGGAACTGGCGGCGGCCTGTGCGCGCGGCCTCGCCGACCTGGCCGCGTTGCAGGTACCGGCCACCGGACCGGACGGCGAGGAACTGCGCGTCCCCGCCGCAGGGGCGCCCTGGTTCCTGACCCTGCTCGGCCGCGACGCCCTGCTCACCTCCCTGTTCGCCCTCCCGTACCGCCCCCAGCTCGCCGCCGCCACGCTCCCGGCGCTGGCCGCGACCCAGGCGACCGGGACGAACGCCGAGTCGGTCGCCCAGCCCGGCAAGATCGTGCACGAGGTGCGGGGCGGCGAGCTGGCCCACTTCGGGCAGGTGCCGTACGGGCGTTACTACGGCTCGGTGGACGCGACCCCGCTGTTCCTCGTCCTGCTCGGGGCGTACGTCGAGCAGACCGGGGACACCGGGCCGGCCCGCCGGCTTCAGCAGCACGCCCGCGCGGCGGTCGGCTGGATGCTGGACCACGGCGGGCTGACCTCGCGCGGCTATCTCGTCTACCGCGCCGACCAGGGCGGCCTGGCCAACCAGAACTGGAAGGACTCCCCCGGCGCGATCTGCTGCGCCGACGGCACCCGGCCGACCGGGCCGGTGATGGCGGCGGGCGCGCAGGGCTACGCGTACGACGCGCTGCGCCGCACGGCGTGGCTGGCCCGCGCGGTGTGGCGCGACGAGACGTACGCGGCGCTGCTGGAGCAGGCGGCCGGTGATCTGCGGGACCGTTTCCAGCGGGACTTCTGGATGCCGGACCGCTCCTTCCCGGCGCTCGCGCTCGACGGCGACGGGCGCCAGGTGGACGCGCTGGCGTCGGACGCCGGGCATCTGCTCTGGTCGGGGCTGCTGGACAAGGAGTACGGCGAGCTCGTCGGTCGGCGGCTCCTCGAACCCGACTTCTTCTCGGGCTGGGGGGTGCGCACGCTGGCGGGGGGGCAAGCGGCGTACCACCCGCTGTCGTACCACCGCGGTTCGGTCTGGCCGCACGACAACGCGCTGATCACGCTGGGCCTGGCCCGCTACGGCCTGCACGACGAGGCCCGCACCGTCGCCCACGCCCTGGTCGACGCGGCGACCGCGACCGGGCACCGGCTGCCGGAGGTGCTCGCCGGGTACGGCCGGGACACGCATGCCGAGCCGGTGCCGTACCCGCACGCGTGCGAACGGGAGTCCCGCTCGGCGGCGGCGCCGCTGGCGCTGCTGACGGCCGTGGGAGGCGCGTAGCCGCAGGTTCCTGACGGAACGGGTGAACGGAGTCCGGGGTCCAGCCGTACGACACTGCGGCGGACCCGTTCCCCCACGCCGGGTCCGCCGCTTCACAGTGCTTTCGTACGGAGGGACCCTCGGGTGGCTGTCTTCACGCGTCAACCGCAGCACACGACCGATGACGCCCCACAATCCTCGGATCAGACCGCGGAACCCGCCGCCCCCGAAGGCCGCCTGGCCCGCTGGCGCGCCGCCCACCCCACCGCCGCCCGCGCCCTGCGCTGGACCGCGACCGCCCTCTCCGTCGCCCTGGTCCTGTTCGCGCTGCTCGTGCCGAACACCCTCGCCGCCCTCGCATGGGGCAAGTTCGTGCGGATCCCGGTGGAGGCGATCATCGGTGCCGCGGTGCTGCTCGTGCTGCCCCGCCGTCCGCGGCTGGTGGCGGCGATCGTCGCCGGGGTCGGGCTCGCCGCGCTGACCGTGCTCAACCTGCTCGACATGGGCTTCAACGAATACCTCGGCCGCGGCTTCAACCTGGTCCTCGACTGGGGTCTGCTCGACGACGCCCAGTCCTACATGAAGGACACCGTGGGCGGGGCGGGCGCGACCGGGCTGGCCATCGGCGCGATCGTGCTCGCCGTGCTGCTGTTCGCGGTCATGACGCTGGCGACGGTCCGGCTGAGCAACCTGCTCGTCCGGCATCGCACCGTCGCCGTCCGCTCGACGCTCGCCGCCGCCGTCGTATGGACGCTGGCGTACGCGCTCGGCGTGCAGTTCGCCGGGCTGCCGATCGCCTCCGACCATGCGGCGGCGCTGCTGGAGATCCAGGCGCGGCGGGTGCAGACCACGCTGCGCGACGAGGCGGCGTTCGAGCGGGAGGCGAAGGAGGACGTCTTCGGCAGCACGCCCGGCGACCAGCTGGTGCCGGACCTGCGCGGCAAGGACGTCCTCTTCACGTTCATCGAGAGCTACGGCCGCAGCGCGCTCGAGGACCCGCAGATCTCGCCCGGCGTGCTGAAGTCCCTGGACACCGGCGACAAGGCGCTGACCGAGGCGGGGTACGCCGCGAAGAGCGGCTGGCTGACCTCGGCGACCTACGGGGGCAGCAGCTGGCTGGGGCACTCCACGTTCCTGTCGGGCCTGTGGATCAGCAGCCAGCAGCGCTTCCGCACCGTCACCTCCGGCGACCACCTCACCCTCACCAAGGCCTTCCAGAAGACCGGCGACTGGCGGACCGTCGGTGTGGTGCCGGGTGTGCAGAAGGGCTGGCCGGAGGCGAAGTTCTACGGGCTGGACAACGTCTACGACGCCTTCCATCTCGGCTACAAGGGGCCGAAGTTCAGCTGGTCGACGATGCCGGACCAGTACGCGCTGGAGGCGTTCCAGCGACTGGAGCACGGCAAGAAGCGCGACCAGCCGCTGATGGCGGAGATCATCCTGACGTCCAGTCATCAGCCGTGGGCGCCGATCCCGAAGATGGTCGGCTGGGACGAGCTGGGCGACGGCTCGGTCTTCGACGGCATCGAGAAGGCGGGCACCGACCCCTCCGAGGTGATCGCCGACTCGAACCGGTCCAAGGAGGAGTACGGCAAGTCCGTCGCCTACTCGCTCACCAGCCTCACCCAGTGGCTGGAGCGCTACGGCACCGAGGACACCGTCCTGGTCTTCCTCGGCGACCACCAGCCCATCGCCCGGGTCAGCGGCCAGCGCGCCAGCCGGGACGTGCCGATCACGATCGTCGCCAAGGACCCGAAGGTGCTCGACAAGATCTCCGGCTGGGGCTGGACGGACGGCCTCAGGCCGGACCAGGACGCGCCGGTGTGGAAGATGAGCGACTTCCGGGACCGGTTCCTGACGGCGTACGGCTCCAAGCCCAGCGGGTGATCAGCCGCCGGAGGTGTCCAGCTCCGCGTCCTCGCTGATCCCCGCGCAGTCGTACGGGTCCTTCAGCCAGCCGTCCGGGAGCACCACCCGGTTGTTGCCGGACGTACGGCCGCGCGGGCCGTCGGCGCCGGTGGGCCAGGGCTGGTCGAGGTCCAACTCGTCCAGCCCGGAGCAGAGTTCCTCCAGGGAAGAGGTGATCGCGAGCCGCTTGCGCATCTCCGAGCCGACCGCGAAGCCCTTGAGGTACCAGGCGACGTGCTTACGGAAGTCGATGACGCCACGTGACTCGTCGCCGATCCACTCGCCGAGCAGGGTGGCGTGCCGGACCATGACGTCGGCGACCTCGCGCAAGGTGGGCTCACGGAAGTCGGCCCGCCCCTCGAAGGCGGCGACCAGGTCGGCGAAGAGCCACGGCCGCCCGAGGCACCCGCGCCCCACCACGACCCCGTCGCAGCCGGTCTCCCGCACCATCCGCAGCGCGTCCTCGGCCGACCAGATGTCGCCGTTGCCGAGTACGGGGATCTCCGGCACATGCTCCTTCAGCCGGGCGATGGCGTCCCAGTCGGCGGTGCCGCCGTAGTGCTGGGCGGCGGTACGGCCGTGCAGGGCGATGGCGGTGACGCCCTCCTCGACGGCGATACGGCCGGCGTCGAGGTAGGTGATGTGGTCGTCGTCGATGCCCTTGCGCATCTTCATCGTCACCGGCAGATCGCCGGCCCCGCTGACGGCCTCGCGCAGGATGGCGCGGAGCAGGTTGCGCTTGTACGGCAGGGCGGAACCGCCGCCCTTGCGCGTCACCTTGGGCACCGGGCAGCCGAAGTTCAGGTCGATGTGGTCGGCGAGGTCCTCCTCCGCGATCATGCGGACGGCCTTGCCGACGGTCGCCGGGTCCACGCCGTACAGCTGGATCGAACGCGGCCGCTCGGTCGCGTCGAAGTGGATCAGCTGCATGGTCTTCTCGTTGCGCTCGACCAGCGCCCGGGTGGTGATCATCTCGCTCACGAACAGGCCCTTGCCGCCGCTGAACTCCCGGCACAGGGTGCGGAAGGGCGCGTTGGTGATCCCGGCCATGGGGGCCAGGACGACGGGTGGCTGGACGGTGTGCGGACCGATCTGCAGGGGCGTGGACATCCCTCCATTGTGCCGTGCAATGAGTGTGTAAAACTCATTAGTTAGTCGCACTATCGAAATCGGCGTACGATGGGGCGTATGCCCGAGCTCAGCCAACGCCGCCGCCTGCTGGTCCTCGCGATCTGCTGTACGAGCCTGCTGATCGTGAGCCTCGACAACACGGTGCTGAACGTCGCCCTGCCCTCCATGCAGGACGACCTGCGCGCCAGCACCTCGGGCCTGCAGTGGACGATAGACGCGTACACGCTCGTCCTCGCCTCGCTGCTGATGCTCGCGGGCTCCACCGCCGACCGGATCGGCCGCAAGCGGGTCTTCATCGCGGGCCTGATCGTCTTCACGATCGGCTCGGCCCTGTGCTCCGTCGCACCCAACCTGGACATACTGGTGATCTTCCGCATGGTCCAGGCGGTGGGCGGCTCCATGCTCAACCCGGTCGCCATGTCGATCATCACCAACACCTTCACCGACCCGCGCGAGCGCGCCCGCGCGATCGGGGCGTGGGGCGGGGTCGTCGGAATCTCGATGGCGGCGGGACCGCTGGTGGGCGGACTGCTGGTGGAGGCGGTGGACTGGCGGGCGATCTTCTGGATCAACCTGCCGGTGGGCCTCGCTGCGCTGCTGCTGACGCTGCGGTACGTCCCCGAATCCCGCGCCCCGAAGGCCCGGCGGCCCGATCCGGTCGGCCAGGTGCTGGTGATCGCCCTGTTCGGCTCCCTGACGTACGCGATCATCGAGGCGCCGAACGCGGGGCTCGCGACGGTACTGCCGTTCGCGGCGGTCGCGGTCATCGCACTGATCGGCCTGCTCTCGTACGAGCCACGCCGGGCGGAGCCGCTGGTCGACCTGCGTTTCTTCCGGTCGGCTCCCTTCAGCGGGGCCACAGTGATCGCCATCAGCGCGTTCGCGTCGCTGGGCGGGTTCCTGTTCCTGTCGACGCTGTATCTGCAGAACGTGCGCGGCCTGGACGCGCTGCACGCCGGACTGTGGATGCTGCCGATGGCCGCACCGACGCTGGTGTGCGCCCCGTTGGCCGGGCGGCTGCTGGCGAGCGTGGGGCCGCGGCTGCCGTTGCTGATCGCGGGCGTCGCGATGACCGCGAGTCCGCTGCTGTTCGCGGCGTTCGAGGGGGAGACGTCGAACGTCACGCTCTTCCTCGGGTACCTGCTGTTCGGCATCGGATTCGGCTTCGTGAACGCACCGATCACCAATACGGCGGTGTCCGGGATGCCGCGGGCGCAGGCGGGTGTTGCGGCGGCCGTCGCCTCGACCAGTCGGCAACTCGGGCAGACCCTGGGGGTCGCTGTGGTCGGGGCGGTGCTGGTCTCGGGGATCGGGGCGTCGTCGTACCGGGATGCGTTCGTGTCGGCCGCCGGGCCGGGGTGGTGGATTCTCGTGGGGTGCGGGGTGGCCGTGCTGGTGTTCGGTGCGGTGAGCAGCGGGCGGTGGGCCCGGGGGACGGCTGAGCGGACTGCCGAGCGGCTGGAGTCGGAGGAGGTGCGGCAGGTGGTAGGAGCGGGGGATCGCGCCCCTTGAGGGGCGCGGGGAACTGCGCGACCAGCCACGAACGACCCGCGGATACAGAACCGCATATCCAGCGGAGCCAACCGCTTGGACAACTCGCCGTGAAATGACCCCTGTTGATGTTGATCCTGCTGCACACTCCTTGCTGCCCGAAGAGACAGCCGGACGGGGACGCTGGAGGCGTCATGCCGCAGATCGACACGAGCAAGGTCAGCCGCTGGGATCAGCACGGACGCGAGCATGTCGTACGGGTCCAGCGCACCGGCGTGCAGCGCACGATCAGGTGCGAGACCTGCGGCTGGCGGCGGGGCGCGCAGTTTCTGCCCTGGCTGAAGGCGGAAGCGCATCTCGCCGAGGCCCACCAGGCGACGGTGGACCCGTCAGCGGCGTAGCCCCCGCACCAGCAGGTCCACCACCGCGTCGAAGTCCTCCTCGATCCCCGGCTGCGCCCACTCCGGCGCGTAGCAGGGGTCGTGGAAGCGCCCGCTGGCCTGGAACACCCCGCGGGCCGTCCTCCCCGGGTCGGCGGCGACGAAGACGCCCGCCTCGACGCCGGCCTCGATGATCCTGGTCAGCTGGGCGGTGAGGTCGGCGATGTGGTCGGGGACCGCCTCGCCGCTCTCGCCGGTCAGCACCATGTACGTGGCGAACAGCTCCGGATCGTCGCCCGCCTTGCGGCGCTTGGCGTCGAAGAGCGCCCGGAGCCAGTCCCGCAGCCGGGCCTCCGGGTCGCGCTCCTCGGCGACGATGCCGGCCAACGCCTCGGACGTGCGATCCAGCCACCGCTTCGTCACCGCCTCCCGCAGCGCCGCCTTCGTGCGGAAGTGCCGGTAGACGCTGCCGTGGCTGACGCCGAGCGCGCGGGCCACGTCCACCACGGTGGCCTTGGCCGGTCCGTGGCGGCGCAGCACCTCCTCGGTCGCCTCGAGGATGCGCTCGGCTGTCAGGGTCTGGCTGGTCGCAGGCATGAGGTCGACCGTACCTGTCTCCCGGATCAGCGTTCGCTGTCGAGGTGTGCCATCTGCGGCGTCGGGTAGCGCTCACCGGCCGCCGCGTCGGCGGGGACGGCTTCCTCGATCGCCCGCAGGTCGGCTTCGTCCAGGGTCACGTCCAGCGCACCCAGCGCCTCGGTCAGCCGGTCCCGGCGGCGGGCGCCGACCAGGGGCACGATGTCCTCGCCGCGGGAGAGCACCCAGGCGATGGCGATCTGCGCAACGCTCACGCCCTTCTGCTCGGCGATCTTGCGCAGCGCCTCGACGAGGTTCAGGTTGTGCTCGAGGTTCTCGCCCTGGAAGCGCGGCGAGAGCGCCCGGAAGTCGTTCGCCGCGAGCTGCCGGTCACGGGTGAAGTGGCCGGAGATCAGACCGCGGGAGAGGACTCCGTACGCCGTGATGCCGATGCCCAGTTCCCGCGTGGCCGGCAGGATCTCGTCCTCGATGCCGCGCGAGATCAGCGAGTACTCGATCTGCAGGTCGCAGATGGGGGCGGTGGCGGCGGCCCGGCGGATCGTCTCGGCGCCGACCTCGCTCAGGCCGATGTGCCGGACATACCCCTTCTCGACGAGCTCCGCGATCGCGCCGACCGTCTCCTCGATCGGTACGCCGGGGTCGAGCCGGGCGATCCGGTAGACGTCGATGTGGTCGACGCCGAGGCGCTGGAGCGAGTACGCGGCGAAGTTCTTCACGGCGGCCGGGCGGCCGTCGTAGCCGCTCCATCCGCCGTCCGGGTCGCGCAGCGCGCCGAACTTCACGCTGATCTGCGCCTGTTCGCGGTGCGCGGCGGGGGCGGTACGCAGGGCCTCGCCGATCAGCAGCTCGTTGTGGCCCATGCCGTAGAAGTCGCCGGTGTCGAGCAGGGTGACGCCGGCCTCCAGGGCGGCGTGGATGGTGGCGATGGACTCGGCCCGGTCCGCGTCGCCGTACAGCGCGGACATGCCCATGCAGCCGAGGCCGAGGGCGGAGACCTGGGGGCCGGTGGTTCCGAGGGGGCGGGTTCGCATGAGGACTCCTTGGACTTGTTCCGAGGTTGCCTCCACTCTCGCATGACAGATGACAGATTTCAATATCTGTCATCTGTCATTTGCCACAGCCGGGTCGCGACGGCCCCACGCAAAAACGCCGGACGGGCTGAGAAAACTCAGCCCGTCCGGCGTTTGCGGACTTCGGGGAGGTCAGGCGCCGATCAGGCGGCCGGCCAGGTAACCCTCGATCTGGTCCAGCGACACACGCTCCTGCTTCATCGTGTCGCGCTCACGCACCGTCACCGCGTTGTCCTCCAGGGTGTCGAAGTCGACCGTCACGCAGTACGGCGTGCCGATCTCGTCCTGGCGGCGGTAGCGGCGGCCGATCGCGCCGGCGTCGTCGAACTCGATGTTCCAGTTCTGGCGCAGCGCCTGGGCGAGACCCTTGGCCTTCGGGGACAGCTCCGGGTTCCGGGACAGCGGGAGCACCGCGACCTTCACCGGGGCGAGCCGGTGGTCGAGGCGCAGCACCGTGCGCTTCTCCATCTTGCCCTTGGCGTTGGGGGCCTCGTCCTCGATGTAGGCGTCGAGAAGGAAGGCCAGCATCGCGCGGCCGACACCGGCCGCAGGCTCGATGACGAACGGCGTCCAGCGCTCGCCGGCCTCCTGGTCGAAGTAGGAGAGGTCCTGGCCGGAGGCCTTGGAGTGGGCACCGAGGTCGTAGTCGGTGCGGTTGGCGACACCCTCGAGCTCGCCCCACTCGTTGCCGCCGAACTGGAAGCGGTACTCGATGTCGGCGGTGCGCTTGGAGTAGTGGGAGAGCTTCTCCTTGGGGTGCTCGTACCAGCGCATGTTCTCCTCACGGAGACCCAGGCCGGTGTACCAGTTCCAGCGCTGCTCCATCCAGTACTCGTGCCACTTCTCGTCCTCGCCGGGCTTGACGAAGAACTCCATCTCCATCTGCTCGAACTCGCGGGTGCGGAAGATGAAGTTGCCCGGCGTGATCTCGTTGCGGAACGACTTGCCCATCTGGGCGATGCCGAACGGCGGCTTGCGGCGCGAGGTGGTCTGCACCTGGGCGAAGTTGGTGAAGATGCCCTGCGCGGTCTCGGGGCGCAGGTACGCGATGGAGCCGCTGTCCTGGGTCGGGCCGAGGTGGGTGGACAGCAGACCCGAGAACTGCTTGGGCTCGGTGAACTGGCCCTTGTTGCCACAGTTGGGGCAGTTGATGTCGGCGAGGCCGTTCTCCGGGGCGTGCCCCTTCTTGGCCTCGTAGGCCTCCTCCAGGTGGTCCGCGCGGAACCGCTTGTGGCAGGAGGTGCACTCGGTCAGCGGATCGGTGAAGGTGGCGACGTGACCGGAGGCGACCCAGACCTCGGGGGCGAGGATCACGGACGAGTCGATACCGACGACGTCCTCACGCGACGTCACCATGTAGCGCCACCACTGACGCTTGAGGTTCTCCTTGAGCTCGACACCCAGCGGCCCGTAGTCCCAGGCGGCGCGCTGACCGCCGTAGATCTCACTGCACGGGAAAACGAAGCCACGGCGCTTGCTCAGGCTGACGATGGTGTCGATCTTGTCGGCGGCCACGGTGCTCTCTTCATTACGACGACGGGCGACGAAGCGAGATGCTTCAGAGCGAATGCTTCAGGTTACCGGCGGGGACTCCCCCTCAATCAAATCGGTCCGGCCTCCGGGCGTACATCACCCCTTACCAGGGGCTTACCCGAGCCTCACCAGGCGCTTGTTGACAATCGTTTCCATATTCGGTGAAAATGACTGTCATGAACGTACGACGACCTCACATATCCGGGATCGCGATCGCGGCGGCCACCGCGCTCGGCCTCGGAGCCCTCTCCGCATGCTCCGACGACAGCTCCGCGGCGGGCAACTCGGACAAGTTCGACGTCGTCGCCTCGTTTTATCCGATGCAGTTCCTCGCCGAGCAGATCGGCGGGGACCATGTGAACGTCACCACCCTCACCGAGCCCGGCCAGGAGCCCCACGACCTGGAGCTCAGCACCAGGCAGACCGCCGAGCTCGGCGAGACGGACGCGGTGCTCTACCTCAAGACCCTGCAGCCGGCCGTCGACGAGGCCGTCGGCCAGTCCGGCGTCAAGACCAAGATCGACGCGGCCACGCTGACCGAGCTCGAGGACCACGGCGACGTCGAGCACAGCCATGAGGGTGAGGAAGGCCACGCCGAGGAGGAGCACTCCGAGGAGGAGGAGCACGCCCTCGACCCGCACGTCTGGCTGGACCCGGTGAAATACGCCGAGATCGCCGAGGGAGTCGGCACGGCCTTCGAGAAGGCCGACCCGGACAACGCCGCGGACTACCGGAAGAACACCGAGGACCTGGTCAAGAAGCTGAACGCCCTCAACACCGAGTTCGCGGACGGCCTGAAGAACAGCAAGACAAAGGTGTTCTTCACCAACCATGCGGCCTTCGGCTACCTCGCCGAGCGCTACGGCCTGACCCAGGAGGCCATCTCCGGCCTCGACCCGGAGAGCGAGCCCAGCCCGGCCCGGATCAAGGAGCTCCAGGAGGAGGCCAAGGCCGACGGCGTGACCACCGTCTTCTACGAGACACTGGTCAGCGACAAGACCGCGAAGACCCTCGCCCAGGACGCGGGCCTCAAGACGGACGTCCTCGACCCGCTCGAGGGCATCACCGACAAGTCCAAGGGCGACGACTACTTCCAGGTCATGGAAGCCAACCTCCAGGCGCTGCAGAAGGCCCTGGGAACCACATGATCGTTACGGAGGACGCCATGGGCGCCACGGGAGAGCCCGTCATATCGATGCGCGGCATACGCGCCGCCCTCGGCTCGCGCCCCGTCCTACGCGGCATCGACCTCACCGTGCGCCACGGTGAGGTCGTCGCGCTGCTCGGCGCGAACGGCTCCGGCAAGTCGACGGCGGTACGCAGCCTCATCGGGCAGGTGCCGGTGAGCGCCGGGCAGATCGAGCTGTTCGGGACCCCGCAGCGCCGGTTCCGCGACTGGGCACGGGTGGGCTACGTCCCGCAGCGCACCACGGCCGCGGGCGGCGTGCCCGCCACGGTGACGGAGGTGGTGTCCTCCGGGCGGCTGTCCCGGGCCCGCTTCGGTGTGCTGCGCAAGGCGGACCACGCGGCCGTACACCGCGCCCTGGAGCTGGTCGGCATGGCGGACCGGGCGAAGGACTCCGTGGGCGCCCTCTCCGGCGGCCAGCACCAGCGTGTCCTGATCGCCCGCGCCCTCGCCTCCGAACCCGAGCTGCTGATCATGGACGAGCCGATGGCCGGCGTCGACCTGGACAGCCAGGAGGTGCTCGCCCGGACGCTGCGGGAGCAGGTCGCGGGCGGTACGACGGTCCTGGTGGTCATGCATGAACTCGGCCCCCTCGAGCCCCTGATCCAACGGGCGGTCGTCCTGCGCGACGGCTGCGTCCTGCACGACGGACCGCCCCCGAAGGCGGTCGGCCAGCACGCGCTGCCCGGCCACGACCATGTCCACCCGCACGCGGCGCACGACGCCGAACCGATGCGCACGGGACTGCTGAGCTGATGGAATTCCTGAACTACGCCTTCATGCAGCGGGCCCTGCTCGCCGCCGTCCTCGTCGGCATCACCGCCCCCGCGATCGGCATCTACCTCGTACAGCGCCGCCAGGCCCTGATGGGCGACGGCATCGGCCACGTCGCGATGACCGGCGTCGGCCTCGGCTTCCTGCTCTCCTGGTCGCCGGTGTGGATGGCGACCCTGGTGTCCATCCTCGGCGCCGTCCTGATGGAGCTGATCCGCTGGTACGGCAAGACCCGCGGCGACATCGCCCTCGCGATGCTCTTCTACGGCGGTATGGCCGGCGGCGTGATGTTCATCAACCTCGCGCCGACCGGCTCCAACGCCAACCTCACGTCATACCTCTTCGGGTCCCTGTCGACGGTGAGCGAGTCGGACGTCACGGCGATCTGCATCCTCGCCGCGTTCGTCGTGCTGGTCACCCTGGGGCTGCGCCGGCAGCTCTTCGCGGTCAGCCAGGACGAGGAGTTCGCGCGGGTGACGGGCCTGCCGGTCCGTGCGCTGAACCTGCTCACGGCCATCACCGCGGCGGTGACGGTCACCGTGGCGATGCGGGTGGTCGGCCTGCTGCTCGTCTCGGCGCTGATGGTGGTCCCGGTGGCCGCCGCCCAGCAGCTCAGCCGCAGCTTCGCGGCCACGTTCGCGATCGCGGTCGCCATCGGGGTCGGGGTGACCATCGGCGGCACGATCACCTCGTACTACCAGGACGTTCCGCCCGGCGCGACCATCGTGCTGCTGACGATCGGCGCGTTCATCGTGCTGACCGCCCTGGCCACTCCGCTCGCCCGGCGCCGCGCGCGGGCGCTGGCCGCCGCGCACCCCTCCGGGGACCCGGCGGAGTGTGCAATTCCGGCCAGCAGGGGTGCGCAGGACGAGATCGGCGTCTGACCGCGCACAGTCCGGGCTGGCACAATGGCCCGGCAGACGCAACGCAAGGAGGCAACCGGTGACGACCGCTGGACCGCCCGTGAAGGGCCGCGCCACTCGGCAGCGCGCCGCCGTGGCGGCAGCCTTGGAAGAGGTCGAGGAGTTCCGCAGCGCGCAGGAACTGCACGACATGCTCAAGCACAAGGGCGACGCCGTCGGCCTGACCACGGTCTACCGCACCCTGCAGTCCCTCGCCGAGGCCGGCGAGGTCGACGTCCTGCGCACCTCCGACGGCGAGTCCGTCTACCGCCGCTGCTCCACCGGCGACCACCACCACCACCTCGTCTGCCGCACCTGCGGCAGGGCCGTCGAGGTCGAGGGCCCGGCGGTCGAGACATGGGCAGAGGCCATCGCCGCGGAACACGGCTACGTCAATGTGGCGCACACGGTGGAGATTTTCGGTACGTGCGCGGAGTGCGCGGCGGCGCAGGACTGAGCCCGGTCAGACGCGGGTCAGGTGGCGGTCAAGGATCGCCCGCAACCGGTCGGCGCCGGCGGGGTCCTGAATGCCCCGCTTGGGGAGGACCGTAACGCCGACGGCCTTGTTGTCGCCGCTGAGCAGGACGAACACGTCCGGGGTCTCCGCGAAGCGCGGCATCGCGGCCCAACTGATCGTCATCGTGGTGGTGTCGGTGACCACGCTCACCCCGGTGTCCGACACCACCGCACGGAATGTGCCCTGCCGTTCGGCGAGCCGGTGCACCTGACGGGCCTGGAGCCAGGGCATGGCCGCCACCAGCACCGCTGCGAAGAGCGACCAGAGGATGAGCGCGAGCGACCCGTCGCCTCCGGCGATCACAAGCGCCAACTGCAACGCGGCGAGAACGGCCATGGCGCCGGGCAGCCACCGCTGCATCCGCCCCGACCGGCTGGCGCGCAGCCGCGCCCGCAGTGCCTGCGTCAAATCCTGCACGGTCGGCTTGTACTCCAGCTCGACCACGCCGTCCTGTACGGCGTCCCGCCCCATGTCCATGACCACGAGGCGGATCGTACCGGCACCGCTCAGCCCTGCTGACGCCCCTCCATGGCCAGCAGCTCCTCGTTCGGAATCGCCCCACCGAAGCGGCGGTCGCGGGAGGCGTACTCCACGCAGGCCCGCCACAGATCACGCCGATCGAAGTCCGGCCACAGCACATCCTGGAAGACCATCTCGGCGTAGGCGCTCTGCCAGAGCAGGTAGTTGGACGTGCGCTGCTCGCCACTGGGGCGCAGGAACAGGTCGACGTCCGGCATGTCGGGGTAGTAGAGGTACCTCGCGAAGGTCTTCTCGGTGACCTTGGACGGGTCGAGCCGCCCGGCCCGTACGTCCTCCGCCAGTGCCTGCGCCGCATCCGCGATCTCGGCCCGCCCGCCGTAGTTCATGCAGAAGTACAGGGTCAGCCGGTCATTGTCCTTGGTCTGCTCCTGGGCGATCTGGAGCTCCTTGGCGACCGACTTCCACAGCTTGGGCATCCGGCCCACCCAACGCACCCGCACGCCGAGCTCGTCCAGCTGATCCCTGGTCTTGCGGATGAAGTCCCGGTTGAAGTTCATCAGGAAGCGCACCTCGTCCGGCGACCGCTTCCAGTTCTCGGTGGAGAAGGCATACAGCGAGATCGCCCCGACGCCCATCTCGATCGCGCCCTGCAGCACGTCCAGCACGCGCTCGGCGCCCACCTTGTGGCCCTCGGTGCGCGGCAGCCCGCGCTCCTTCGCCCAACGCCCGTTCCCGTCCATGACGATCGCCACATGGCCGGGGATCAGCTCACCGGGGAGCTTCGGCGCGCGGGCACCGGACGGGTGCGGCTCCGGCGTCTTGTACTCGCGGCGCTGGCGGCCCAGAAACCCGCGTACGGCCATGTGCTTCTCGTCTCCCTCAGGTCTACTTTTCCACGTACCGCAGGGACCGCAGCCCCCGCTCCAGATGCCAGTGCAGGTACGCGGACACCAGCCCGCTCCCCTCCCGCACATACCGCGGCTCGCAGGCGTCCGCGGTCTCCCAGTCTCCCGTAAGCAGTGCGCCGAGCAGTTCCAGGGTCTGCGGCGAGGGTACGACGCTGCCGGGCACCCGGCAGTCGACGCAGACGGATCCGCCGGACGCCACCGAGAAGAACCGGTTCGGCCCCGGCAGACCGCAGCGCGCGCAGTCGCTGAAGCTCGGCGCGTAGCCGTTCACGGCGAGAGAACGCAGCAGGAAGGCGTCGAGGACGAGGTGCGGTGCGTGCTCCCCGCGGGCGAGCGTGCGCAGGGCACCGACGAGCAGCAGGTACTGCTGGACGGCCGGCTCGCCCTCGTGATCGGTGAACCGCTCGGCGGTCTCCAGCATTGCCGTCCCGGCGGTGTACCGGGCGTAGTCGGTGACGATGCCGCCGCCGTACGGAGCGATGGTCTCGCTCTGCGTGCACAGCGGCAGCCCGCGCCCGATCAGCTCGCTGCCCCGCGCGAAGAACTGCACGTCCACGTGCGAGAAGGGCTCGAGCCGCGCCCCGAACTTGGACTTGGTCCGCCGCACCCCGCGCGCTACGGCGCGTACTCGCCCATGACTGCGGGTGAGCAGCGTGATGATCCGGTCCGCCTCACCCAGCTTCTGGGTGCGCAGCACGATGCCGTCGTCGCGGAACAGGCTCATGCGCCCATTCTCTCCTACGCGGGTGGCCCCTCCTTCGTCTCCTTCAAGGAACCTCACCCCGGCTGCGGGCGTTCGCGTACGCGGTGGCCGCGCTGAGCCGCTCGGCCGCGGTGGCGTGGCGCAGGGCACCGGGATCGGCGTCCCACTCCCGCCCGCCGCCGTACGGTCTCACCTGCACGTACGGTCCCTCATGCCCCATGACGACGCCCAGACGCCCGGTCCGGGTGTCCACGACATACGAACCGACCGGGGGCTTCACCGGATCACCGCCGCGAGCCGACGCGCGGTCTCCGTCGAACACCGGCCCAGTTCCACCAGCGGACAGGGCGCCTCTCGGGCAAGGCTCGCCGGATCGAGTCGCAGTGACGGCAGGGTAATTCCGGCCTTTTCGAGTGCCGTCCGCAATTCGTTCAAGGTGTCCTCCGCCTCTTCGACGCACAGCGCCGAGTGTCGTGCTTCCACCTGGTTCCCCTTCGCCATCGAGTTTCACGCTTTGCGACTCCAGAATGACCTGCTCGCCCTACACTCGGCAGAAGCCTGTGCACTACAAAGCCTGGGCAGGGCAACGGGGTTGGCCATGGCCAACGGTTCACGTCAGGCGGCGTGGGAGTTCTTCGGGGCAGAGTTGAAGCGGCGGAGGGAGGACGCCGGGATCACTCAGGTGGAGTTAGGAGCCCGGGTATTTGTCTCCGGCGGATACATCGGGCAGTTCGAACAGGCGATTCGGAAGCCTCAGCTTGATGTGGCGCAGCGGATTGATGAGGTCCTGCAAACCGACGGTATTTTCGAGCGCCTTTGGCGAAAGCTCATCAAGGAACAGCGATACGCGGAGTACTTCGCGCACGCGGCGGAGCCGGAGGCGCTTGCCACGAAGATCTGCGAGTTCGCACCCATGCTGGTGCCGGGCCTGTTGCAGACGGCTGCATACGCGAGGGCGGTCACCCTTGCGGCCGACCCGTTCGTCACCGACGAGTACGTCGAGGAAATGGTGGCCGCGCGGCTGGAGAGGTCCCGCATCCTCAAGGACGCTACAAGGCCGGAGTATTGGGCGATCCTGCGTGAGAACGTGCTGCGCGTCCCGGTCGGTGGGCACGCTGCGATGAGCGAGCAGTTGGCGCACGTAGCGACACTGGCGCGGGAGCGCAAGGTACTGGTCATGGTGCTGCCCTACGCGGCAGGGGCGTGCGCCTCCATGGCAGGCATGTTGCAGCTCATGGAGTTCGACGACGCACCGCCAACTGCCTATAGGGGGGGCCGCTTTGTCGCCGGAGGTGTCCCTCGCCCTGATCGAGTCGGCGGCTGAGGATCACAGACGATGCGCGAGTACGACCTGAGCAACACCTACTGGCGCAAGAGCACCTACAGCAACGGTGAAGGCGGCAACTGCGTCGAGGCCGCCGACGGAGTCCCCGGCGTTGTCCCCGTCCGGGACAGCAAGGTGCCGCACGGTCCGGTGGTCGTGATCGGGTCGGCCGCGTGGACGGCGTTCATCGGCACCGTCGGGGCCGCCCGCTTCTTTGCCAGTGTCGTGCTTCCACGAGCCGAGTAAAGGGCGCTTCGCGTCGGCTGCGCCGATCGGCCTGCGGCCGACCCTTGACTCGCCTCGCTCCGGCACGGGTGAGAAGCGAGCGAGCGGCCCGGAAAGGCGGGTGTCCCAGGTCGGCCGACCATGCGGGTGGGCTGGGGGGGTTGGCCGGGGTTGGGGGCGCGTCAGCGCCTCGCATGCACACCGGGCGGGCTCAGCGGCTGACGCATGGTGGGTGGCTTGGGCGCGTCGGCGGGGTGGGGGCACGCCGGGTCGGCTCAGCGACGTGCGGCCCGATGGGCGGGTGGTGACGGCCGCATCAGCCGGATGGGGGCACGCCGGGTGGGTATGGCGACTTGCGAGCGGCGGACGGTGACGGCCGCATCCGGGGTCGTTGTCCGGTAAGCCGCCCTCGGTCTCCGATGCCAGGCGCTGGCGCTGGAGCAGCAATTGGCCGATTTGGCTCACCCAGCGGGAGAGAAAGCCCAGGTGGGGACTGCCTGCCCGTGAGTCAAATCGGCCAATTACCTCCTGGTGCCTCCTGGGGTGCGACCCATGGGACTGGTGTGACATCCGTGACTTGCCAGGGCGGTCACCGGCGAGTCCGCGCCCCCGCCCCGCCCCCGGTCCCTTCCTCCGCCTCCCGCGGCCGTATCCGCAGACATGGTGTACAGCGGTCGCCCACCGGTAAGGGAATCAGCAGACGTTACACATCCGCCGAAAGTGTCACACTCTCAGCCGGTACACCACGCCCGTGTACGTGGTCCCTCCCGTCCGGGGGAAAGCCGCCAAGCCGACCCGGCCTGCCCCGACCACCTGGCGCGCCTCTGCCACCCACCACCGAAAGCCGCTGAGCAGAACCGGCGTGCTCCCACCCCGCCGACGCGACCGCCAACCACACGCCCACCGCAGCCACCCACTCACCACTCGCCGCTGAGCCCACCCGGCGTGCATGCGAGCGACCGCGCCCACCGCAGCCCCCACCCGCCGCAAGCCGCTGAGCCGGCCCGGCGTCCCGCCACCCCGCTGCCGCGCCCGCCAACCCCGGCCAGCCCCGCAGCCGACGGAGGTGACCGCCTGCCTCGGCCACCCGCCTTTCCGGGCCGCTCGCTCGCTTCTCACCCGTGCTGGAGAGAGGCGAGTCAAGGGTGGCCCGCAGGGCCATCGGCGCAGCCGACGCGAAGCGCCCTTTACTCGCCTCGCGGAAGCACGACACTGGCCAAGAAGCGAGCGGCCCCGACAGTCACCTCGCCAGACACGCCCCCGAGCCGACCCCTGGGCGGTCACCTCCGCAGCCCGTGCGCTTCCGTCGGCTGCTGCGCTCACGGCGCCTCCCGCGGGGGAAGTCCGGTGAGAGTTCCGGCGCTGACCGCAATGGTGTGCACGAGGACCCAGCGGTCCACGAAAACCCTCACCCGGCAGCGAACCCCCGCACATACCGCCGCTGCCACCACGTCTCCACCGCCCGCCGGTCATAGTGCGCGCGGACGTACGCCACCGCCTCCTCGGCCGGTACGCCGTCCAGGACGGCCAGGCAGGCAAGCGCCGTGCCGGTGCGTCCGCGTCCGCCGCCGCAGGCGAGCTCGACCCGCTCGCGGGCGGCACGTTCCCAGGCTTCGGTGAGGGCCGCAAGGGCGTCGGCGCGGTCGGCGGGGAGGCGGAAGTCGGGCCAGCGGAGCCAGCGGGAGTCCCAGGGGACCTCGGGAGGCTGCCTGCCGAGCAGGTAGAGGCCGTACGACGGGCTGGGCGCATCCGCTTCCAGGGGCCGGCGCAGACCGCGGCCCCGCACCAGCCGCCCCGACGGCAGCCGGAGCACGCCCGCCGCCTTCTCGTCCCACAGTTCCTGCGTCTCCATCGGATCATTCGACCCCGTCCGCCGAACCGGGGCAACCGAATCCGCCCGACCGGTGGGACAGGAGACGGCGCCGGCGCGGCCCGTCAGGTGCGGGCCGCCCGCGCCCCTATGCCACGGAAGTGAATCGCCATCGCTCGCTGCGCGCCCTCCACGTCCCGGGCGCGCAGGGCGGTGATGATGGCGCGATGACGGTGAACGGTGAGCTCGGGGGACGGGGCGTCCGCTCCGCCGCGGGCGCCGTCGACCCGGTGGAACACCGTCCAGAACGCCCCGAGCAGTTGCGGCACGAGCGCGTTGCCGAGTGGCGCGTACAGCAACTCGTGGAATTGGCGGTCGAGTTCGGCGAAGGGCCGGCCCGCGCGTCCCGCCGCCGCCATGCGGTCCAGCACCGCGTCGAGACGGTCCAGCTCCACGTCGGTGAGCGTCTGCGCGACCCGGCGCAGCAGCCCCTCCTCGAGCACCTCCCGCACCTGGAGGAGCTCGGCGAGGGCGGCCGTGCCGTCGTCGTGGCGGGCGAGCGTGCGGAAGGTGAGGGCGTCGATCAGCGGGGTCAGCGAGGCCTGGCCGACGTAGGTGCCGTGGCCGTGTCTGATCTCGATGATGTCGAGCGCCTGGAGCGCCTTGAGGGCCTCGCGGACGGAGTTGCGGCTGACGCGGAGCGCGTCCATCAGCTCCGCCTCGGTGGGCAGTGGCGCGCCGGGGCGGAGCCTGCGGTCGAGGATCAGCTGTACGACCGCGCGCTGTATGCGGCTGTTCCTGGGCTCCCCGGGCATGCGCGGCATCGTACGCGCGGGAGACGTCCCACGTCCCACCTCCGGTGGCGAGCTGCGTCAACTCCCGCCGTTTCGTGCCGCCATTGGTGCGACCTCTGGCAGATACGCCATTCGTGTGTGATCTCTTGACCGCCCCAACGGCCGCTCCTATGGTCGCGCTGACTGCAGGACGTAGGACGTCGTATCTCCTGATCGTCCGATTCATCCGACCGCCTCCCCCACCTTTCCGGAGGACCCGTGCGCGACGTGACCAACGACGTTCCGGCGCTGCACCGCCGCTCGTTCCTGAAGTACACCGGCGCCCTCGGTGCCGCCGCCGCGGTCTCCGCGTCGCTGTCCGCGTGTTCGGCCGGCCCGGAGTCCACCAACGACACCGGCGACGGGGGCGAGGGCGCGAACCGGACGCTCACGGCAGTCATCGGCTACGGGAACGACGGCAGCTGGGATCCGACGCAGACCGCGTCCGCGTTCTGCATGGCCGGCAACAACCACATCTACGAGGGGCTGCTCGACACCGACCCGATCTCGCGTGAGCCGTATCCGGCCCTGGCGACCCAGGTGCCCACGGACCTCACCGGCACGTCCTGGAAGTTCACCCTGCGGGCGGGCGCGAAGTTCCACGACGGCAAGCCGGTCACCGCCGACGACGTGGTCTTCGTCTTCGACCGGATCCTCGACCCGGACACCCAGACCCTGGCCAAGGGGTTCTTCGAGCCCTGGCTGAAGGACGTGCGGAAGATCGACGCGCAGAACGTCGAGCTGGTCCTGAAGTTCCCCTTCCCGGAGGGCGCGTCCCGGCTCACCCTCGCGAAGATCATGCCCAAGCACGTCTTCTCCCGGCCCGGCGCCTGGGACGAGGCGATCAAGGGGCTGGCGGTGGGTTCGGGGCCGTACCGGCAGACCGCGCACCACCCGAAGTCCAACACCACCTTCGAGGCGTATCCCGACTACAACGGCCCGCGCCCGCCCGCCTTCAGGAAGATGAACTGGCTGACGATCGTCGACGCCGCTCCGCGCGTCGCGAAGATCTCCGGCTCGAGCGCGGGCGCGCAGATCGCGGACAACATCCCGTACGCCAACATCGGCCAGCTGGAGAGCAGCGGGCTGACGGTGGCCGGCGGGGCCGGGATGAACAACCTGTTCCTGATGTTCAACACGCGGCGCAAGCCGTTCGACGACGTACGGGTGCGGCAGGCGCTGCACTACGCCATCGACACCGAGAAGATGGTGGAGGTGGCCCTCAAGGGGCACGGGAAGCCGTCGTCGTCGTTCCTCAACGAGAGCAACCCGACGTACCGGCGCGCGAAGACCGTCTACGACCACGACCCCGACAAGGCGAGGGCCCTGCTCAAAGAGGCCGGGGTCAGTGGGCTGAAGGTCGACATCCTCGCGGTGAACGTCAGCTGGATCGTCGACTGTCTGCCGACCATCAAGTCGTCCTGGGACGCGATCGGCGTGCGGACCACGCTGTCGCCGCAGGAGACCACGGCCGTCTTCACCAAGATGGACCAGAAGCAGGACTACCAGGTCGTCGCCGCCGCCTCGAACCCCAACCAGTTCGGCCTCGACGCCGACCTGATCATGCACTACAACTACGGGCCCGAGAACCTGTGGATGGGTTACGCCCGCTGGGCCGACGACCCGGTCGCCAAGCAGCTGTTCAGGGACATGGACCAGGCGACCCGGGAGGCGGACCCGGACCGCAAGAAGGCGATGATCCAGGACTACATCGATGTCGTCGCCGAACAGGCCGTGCTCTACCCGGTCGTCCACAACGAACTCATGACGGCCTGGAACCCGAGCCAACTCGCCGGCATAAGGGCCCAGCCGTACCCCGGAATCAACGTCCTCCAAGCCAAGTGGGCTTAATCATCCGGGAGTTGGTCCGTGGTCGCCATCGTCAGGATTCTGGTCCGCCGTATCGCCCTGCTCGTGCCGCTGATGCTCGGCATCGTGCTGTTCGTGTTCCTGGTGATGCGGTTCTCGGACGTCGACCCGGCGTCCGCGTTCTTCCAGGGCGCCAACCCGACGCCCGAGCAGCTGCACGACTTCCGCGAGGAGCACGGCCTGCTCGACCCGCTCCCCGTGCGCTACGTCGCCTTCGTCGGCGACCTGCTGCACGGTGACATGGGCACCAGCGCACTGACCCGCGGCGAGGTGATCGACCAGGTCATGACCGCGCTGCCGCTCACCATGCAGCTGACCTTCCTCGGCCTCGGCATCGCGGTGGTGCTGTCGCTGATCGGCGGGGTCACCGCGGCGATCTACCGGGACCGGCTGCCCGACCAGATCATCCGGGTGGTGTCCCTGGCCGGTGTGGCCGCGCCCGGCTTCTGGCTGGCGCTGCTGATGATCCAGTACCTGGCGGTCGACCTGGGCTGGTTCCCGACCGGTGGCTACATCAATCCGGCGGACTCCTTCACCGGCTGGCTGCAGACCATGACGCTGCCCGCCCTCGCCCTGTCGCTGCCCGTCGCCGCGCAGCTGACCCGGATCGTGCGGACGGCCGTCGTGGAGGAGCTGGACAAGGACTACGTCCGCACGGCGATCGGCAGCGGGCTGCCGCCGCGGGTGGTGGTCGGGCGCAACGTGCTCAGAAACGCGCTGATCAATCCGCTGACCGTGCTGGGGCTGCGGGTCGGCTATCTGCTCGGCGGCGCGGTCGTCATCGAGACGATCTTCTCGCTGCCCGGCATGGGCAAGCTGATGATCGACGCCGTGAAGAACGGCGACCCGGCCGTCGTGCAGGGCGTCGTCCTGACCACGGCGACCGGCTTCGTCGTCGTCAACCTCGTCATCGACATCCTCTACCTGCTGGTCAACCCGCGACTGAGGGAAGCGGCCTGATGTTCACGCGCAAGAGCCTCACCCAGGCGCTCTCCCGCCCCGGCGTCCGGCTGCGCGGCTGGCGCCGGCTGCCGCTGCTGTCGAAGGTCGCCGTCTGCTTCCTGGCGCTGGTGGTGCTGGTCGCGGTGTTCGCGCCGCTGCTCGCGCCGTACGACCCGCTGGAGCAGCTGCCGCCGGTCGACGGCACCGGGCATCCGTCCGCCGAGCACTGGATGGGCCAGGACAGCCTCGGCCGGGACATCCTCAGCCGGCTGATGTACGGCGCCCGCTGGTCCCTGGCGATCGGGCTCGGCGCCACCGCGCTGGCCCTGCTCGCGGGTGCGCTGATCGGCGCGGTGGCGGCCACCTCCCGCAAGGCGGTGGACGAGACGCTGATGCGCTGTCTGGACGTCGTGATGGCGTTCCCGGGGATCGCGCTCGCCGCCGTCCTGGTCGCCGTGTTCGGCGGCGGGATCACGGTGCTGATCTGCGCGATCGCGTTCCTGTTCACGCCGCCGGTCGCCAGGGTCGTACGGGCGAACGTGCTGGATCAGTACGGCGAGGACTATGTAACGGCCGAGCGGGTCATCGGCGCCCGCACCCCGCACATCGTCCTCAAGCACGTCGCCATCAACTGCGCGGCCCCGGTGCTGGTGTTCTGCACCGTGCAGGTCGCCGAGGCGATCGTCTTCGAGGCGTCGCTGTCCTTCATCGGGGCGGGCGTCCGGCCGCCGGACCCGTCGTGGGGCAGCGTCATCGCGGACGGCAAGAACATGGTGCTGACCGGCGGCTGGTGGGCGACCGTCTTCCCCGGGCTGCTGATGCTGGTCACCGTGCTGTCGCTGAACATCCTCTCGGAGGGCGTGTCGGACGCGTGGGCGGCTCCGGCGGCACGGGAGGTGGAGGTACGCAAGGAGACCGACCGAGTGGAGGCCCCCGAGCCCGGCAGCGGCAAGGTCATCCAGCTCCCCGGCCTGGCCGAGGCTGCCCGCCGGCTCCGCTCCCGCGCCCGCCCGCTCCCCGACGGGCAGCCGGTGCTCTCGGTCGAGAACCTCGCCATCGGCTTCGACCACCGGCACCACGGGGTGGACATCGTCGACGGCATCAGCTTCGAGGTGCACGCCGGTGAAGTGCTCGGGCTGGTCGGCGAGTCGGGCTGCGGCAAGTCACTGACCGCGCTGACCGTCATGGGCCTGCAGCCCAAAGGCTCGCGGGTGCGCGGCCAGGTCCGCTTCAACCAGCGCGACCTGCTCGCCGAGCCGATGCGGGTACGCCGCAGGCTCCTCGGCCACGAGATGGCGATGATCTACCAGGACGCCCTGTCGTCCCTGAACCCCGCGATGACCATCCGCGCCCAGCTCAAGCAGGTCGTACGGCGCGGCGGGCACCGCACCCCCGCCGACCTGCTCACCATGGTCGGCCTCGACCCCGACCGCACCCTGCGCAGCTACCCGCACGAACTCTCCGGCGGCCAGCGCCAGCGCGTCCTGATCGCCATGGCCCTGTCCCGCGACCCGAAGCTGATCGTCGCCGACGAGCCGACGACCGCGCTGGACGTGACCGTGCAGGCGCAGATCATGGAACTGCTGCTGAGGCTGCGCGAGGAGCTGGGCTTCGCGCTGATCCTGGTCTCGCACGACCTCGCCCTGGTCGCGGACATCACCGACCGGGTGGTGGTGATGTACGGCGGGCAGATCGTGGAGACGGGCGTGACCGCGGACCTGGTGGAGGCGCCGGCCCACCACTACACGCGCGGACTGCTCGGCAGCGTGCTGTCGCTGGAGTCGTCCCAGGAGCGGATGACGCAGATCAAGGGCGTCGTCCCCTCCCCCGCGGACTTCCCGGCGGGCTGCCGGTTCGCGGACCGCTGCCCGATGGCGAGCGAGACCTGCCGGACGACGGCCCCGGACCTGCTGGGCACACGCACCCACACGGCGGCCTGCCACCATCCGGCGGTCCTGCTGGTGACCGAGGGCGAGGCCGAGAGCGAGGTCGTCACGTGAGCGCACTGCTGGAACTCGCCGACGTGCATGTCGTGCACAAGGCCCGCACGGGGGGTGTCTTCAAGCGGGACAAGGTGTACGCCCTCACCGGCGCCGACCTGGCCATCGCGCCCGGCGAGACGGTCGGTGTGGTCGGCGAGTCCGGCTGCGGCAAGTCAACGCTGGCGAAGGTGCTGGTGGGCGTGCAGCGGCCGACGTCCGGGACGGTGTCCTTCCGCGGCCGTGACCTGTGGACCATGTCGGCCGACGAGCGCCGGGCGGCGATCGGCAGCCACACCGGCATGATCTTCCAGGACCCGTCGACCGCCCTGAACCGCCGGCTGACCGTCCGGCAGATCCTGCGCGACCCGCTGGACGTGCACAAGCGGGGCACGGCAGCCCAACGGGACGAGCGGGTACGGGAGCTGATGGCGCTGGTGGGACTGCCGCGGGCGCTCGCCGACGGGCTGCCCGGCCAGCTCTCCGGCGGGCAGCGGCAACGCGTCGCCATCGCCCGCGCCCTGGCCCTCGACCCCGACCTGGTGGTGGCGGACGAGCCGACCAGCGCCCTGGACGTGTCGGTGCGCGCGCAGATCCTCAACCTGCTGCTGGACCTCAAGGAGAGGCTGGGTCTGGCGCTGGTGTTCGTCTCGCACGACATCCAGACGGTACGGCGGATGAGCGACCGGGTGATCACCATGTACCTCGGCCGGATCGTGGAGGAGGCCCCGGCCGACCGGGTGACGGACCGGGCCAGGCACCCGTACACCCGCGCCCTCTTCTCCGCGACCCCCGGCCTCCTCGACCCCATCGACCCGATCCCGCTCGTCGGTCCGGTGCCGTCGGCGACCCGCCCGCCGAGCGGATGCCCGTTCCGTACCCGATGCTGGAAGGCGGACGAGGAGTGCGCCGAGTCGATGCCCGGGATTTCCGTCTCGTCCACCTTCGGGCATCGCTTCCGCTGCCACCATCCGGTGGCGGAGGACCAGCCGACCCGTGAACTCGTCGGCCAGGCGCAAGTTCTGAAGGAGCCCAGATGACCCTTCCCACCCCGCTCACCGGTGTCGTACCGCCCGTCTGCACGCCCCTGACACCGGACCGCGAGGTGGATGTGCCCTCGCTGCTCAGGCTGGTCGACCATCTGATGGCCGGCGGGGTGCACGGGCTGTTCGTGCTGGGTTCGACCTCGGAGGCGGCGTATCTGACGGACGGGCAGCGCGAGCGGGTCGTGCGGGCGGTGGCGGACCATGTGGGCGGGCAGCTGCCGGTCCTGGCGGGCGCGATCGACATGACCACGCCGCGCGTACTGGACCACGTGGGACGGGTCACGGCGGCGGGCGCGGACGCGGTCGTCGCGACCGCCCCCTTCTACACCCGCACCCACCCCGCGGAGATCGCCCGCCACTACCGGATGCTCGCCGCCGCCTCCCCGGTCCCCGTCCTCGCCTACGACATCCCGCCCGCCGTGCACACCAAGCTCGCCCCCGAGCTGGTGCTGGAGCTGGCCGCGGACGGCGTGCTGGCCGGGCTGAAGGACTCCAGCGGCGACCTCGGTGGCTTCCGCAGGGTCGTCACCGCCGCCCGCACGCACCCCGGCCTCACCGGGTTCACCGCGCTGACCGGCTCCGAGGTCGTCGTCGACGCCGCGCTCGCGCTGGGCGCCGACGGGGCGGTGCCCGGCCTCGCCAACGTCGACCCGCACGGCTACGTCCGTCTCTACCTGCTGTGCCGGGCCGGCGACTGGGAGCGCGCCCGCGCCGAACAGGAGCGCCTGTGCACCCTGTTCGGCCTGGCCGGTGTCGGGGACCCGGCGCGGATGGGCGGGAGCTCCTCGGCACTGGGCGCGTTCAAGGCGGCCCTGCATCTGCGGGGGGTCATCGCCTGCCCGGCGACGGCGGAACCGCAGGTGCCGCTGTCGCCGGACGAGGTGGAGCGGGTGGGGAAGTTCCTGGCGGCGGCCGGACTGCTCTAGGTGAGGTCGTCGAGCGGCAGGCGGCGGAACTCGATCGTCTCGTACGTCCCCGTCACACCCGTCTCGTAGAGGATGCCGAGCGTGTTCCGGTCGAGGCGTACGAGGTCGGAGTAGGCGGCCCGCTGCTGGGACAGGGTGAGCGCCTTGGTGAAGGTCGTGCCGCCATCCGTGCTGCGCCAGACCGCCATCGCCTGACGGGCGGTGGGCACGGACGGGCCGGAGAACAACAGCCCGGCGCCCGGGTGGTGCAGGACGCTGCCCTGCACGATCGGCACGTCGTCGAGGGTGGGCTGGACCGTGTACGGCCGTTCCAGGGAGGCCGCCCCGTCGGCGGAGTGGCTGTCCAGGCGGTTGCCGGCGCTGGTGCCGTGCTGGTCGCGGGCGGAGAAGTAGATCCTGCCGTCGGGGAGTTGGGCGGCCGTGCTCTCATTGGCGTTGTTGTGGCCGTCGTAGGAGTCGTCGACGAAGCCCAGTCGCCAGGTGCGGCCGCCGTTGTCGCTGTAGAGGGCGTGGGCGCCGTAGTACCGGGGTTCCTCGCCGGTGTCGGGGGAGCCGGCGGGCGGGGCGGCGGAGTGGTTGGCGGGGACCACCAGCCGGCCCTTGTGCGGGCCGCGGGTGAGGGCGATCGCATGGCCGGGGCCGGTGGCGTACCAGCGCCAGTCCGGGCGTTTCACCGCCGCCGTGATCTCCTGCGGGCGGGTGAAGTGACGTCCGTCGTCCACGCTGCGCTGCACGAACACCCGTCGGCTCTGATCGGGCGTCACCTCGCCGCGCATGATCTGAGCCTCCGTCACAGCACCGCTGTTGTAGGACGTGAGCAGCACGACCGCGCCGGTGCCGGGGTCGACGACCGGCGCCGGGTTGCCCCGCGTGTCGCCGTCCCCGGCGGCGACGACCGTCAGCGGGCCCCAGGTGCAGCCGCCGTCGGTGGAGCGGCGGACGACCACGTCGATGTCGCCGGAGTCACCGGCACCGCCGCGCCGGCCCTCCGCGAAGGCGAGGACGGTGCCGCGCGGGGTGCTGACGGCGGCGGGGATGCGGTACGTGTCGTAGCCGCCCTCCCCGGAGACGTACGGGACGGAGGACGTGCACCGGCCGGCGGCGGAGGCCGGCGTGGGCGCGGTGAGCGAGCTGAAGGCGACGGGGGTGAGGAGCGCTGCGGCGGTCAGGAAGGCGCGTCTCGGACGTGGCATCTCAGGAACCCCCCAGGACGGTGACCGGTTGTCGGTCACATCGTCCCAGGAGTCACCTGCCCCGACTCGTAGGCCACGATGACCAGTTGGGCCCTGCGCCTCACGTTCGCGCTCAGGACGGCGTCCGCGCCGCCGCCAGCAGACGGCTCACGTCGTCCGACGTGATGGTGAGGGCGGCGCCCACGGTGGTGAGGACCTCGCGTTCGGCGGGGGTGTAGGGGCCGTCGGCCAGGGCGATGCGGGCGCCCTGGAGGAGGATCGACTCGCGGCCGGCCTGGGCGAGGTGCGGGGCGAGCGGGTCGAGGGCCTCGTGCAGCTCTATGGCCAGCCCCGGTCCGCAGGGCGCCCCGAAGACCCGTCCGGTGTCCGCGGCCAGCGCCTCGACGAGGGCACCCAGCTGTTCCTCCGTGCAGTCCTCGAAACCGGCCGCACGCACCGTGCCGGCGGCCGTGGTGAGCGACGTACGGGTGCGGGTGCCGCCCGCGGCGAGCACCGCGAGGGCGACGGTGTGCACCGCGTCGCGGAGCATCGCCGAGAAACGGCTGGTGGTCGGATGGTCGAGGACGTCGGCACCGAAGTGGCGCCGGCAGGCCGCGCACTCCACGACCGGCCCGGTGTTGCCGCGCGGCAGCACGGGCAGGCCGAGCAGGATGAAGCGGCGGCGCCCGGTCAGCCGCTGGTAGTTGCGGTCGCCTCCGCAGCCGGGGCAGAAGAACTCGCCGTCGCCGACGGCCGTCCATGCGGTACGGGTGCCCAGCATGCGCGAACGCCTGGTGGCACGGCCGTTTCGTCCCCGTCCTGGCAGCACGTCGCACCTCCCGTAACCCCACGGCAACATCGCCGCGCTTGCGTGATGTTAGCCACATCGGTGAGGCGGAGTCAGCACCCAGGACGAGACCTTTCCGTGACCTGCACAGGTCAATGGCCGAAAACCGACGGACCCCGCCCACCGGTACGGCGGACGGGGCCTCTGAACGCCGGGCACGGCAACGCCCCTCAGGGGCGCGGGGAACTGCGCGACCAGCCACAACGGCGCCGCACCCGACCGACAACCCATCGCGGCACTGCCTGTCGCGGCACCCCCAGCGGAGCGAACCCTCAGCGAGCCGCCCGATTGACGGCCGAGACAACCGCCTTCAGCGAGGCACGCGTCGTGTTCGCATCGATGCCGATGCCCCACAGAACCTTGTCGCCAATGGCGCATTCGATGTACGAGGCGGCCTGCGCGGAGGCGCCCTCGCTCATCGTGTGCTCCTGGTAGTCCAGGAGACGGACGTCGACGCCGATGCCCTGCAGCGCGTGGAAGAACGCGGAGATCGGGCCGTTGCCGGTGCCGACCAGCGTCGTCTCGACGCCGTCGACCTCGGCCTCCACGGTCAGCGTGTCCACGCCGTCCCGGTCAGTCGTGGACTGGCCGTTCTTGACCTGGATACGACCCCAGGGGTTCTCCGCGTTCGGCAGGTACTCGTCCTGGAAGGTCGCCCAGATGTCCTTCGGCGTGACCTCGCCGCCCTCGGCGTCCGTCTTCGCCTGGATGATCTTCGAGAACTCGATCTGCATCCGGCGCGGCAGGTCCAGCTTGTGGTCGTTCTTCAGGACGTACGCGATACCGCCCTTGCCGGACTGCGAGTTGACGCGAATGACCGCCTCGTACGACCGCCCGACGTCCTTGGGGTCGATGGGCAGGTACGGCACCGCCCACTCGATGTCGTCGACCGTGACGCCCTTGGCCTTCGCGTCGGCCTCCATGGCGTCGAAGCCCTTCTTGATGGCGTCCTGGTGGGAGCCGGAGAAGGACGTGTAGACCAGGTCGCCCACGTACGGGTGGCGCGGGTGGACCTCCATCTGGTTGCAGTACTCCCACGTACGACGGATCTCGTCGATGTCGGAGAAGTCGATCTGCGGGTCGACGCCCTGCGAGAACAGGTTCATGCCCAGGGTGACCAGGTCGACGTTGCCGGTGCGCTCGCCCTGCCCGAACAGGCAGCCCTCGACGCGGTCGGCGCCGGCCATCAGCGCCAGCTCGGCCGCCGCGACGGCGGTACCGCGGTCGTTGTGCGGGTGGACCGACAGGCAGACGTACTCGCGGCGGGAGAGGTTGCGGCCCATCCACTCGAAGCGGTCCGCGTGCGTGGAGGGCGTGGAGCGCTCGACGGTGGCGGGCAGGTTGAGGATGATCTCGCGGCCCGGGCCGGGCTGCCAGACGTCCATGACCGCCTCACAGACCTCCAGGGCGAAGTCCAGCTCGGTGTCGGTGAAGATCTCCGGCGAGTACTGGTAGCCGAACTCGGTCTCCGGGCCCAGCAGCTTCTCGGCGTACTCCATGACCAGCCGGGTACCGTCGACGGCGATCTGCTTGATGTCGTCCTTGGAGCCGCGGAAGACGACCCGGCGGAACACCGGGGCGGTGGCGTTGTACAGGTGGACGGTGGCGCGGCGTGCGCCCTTCAGGGACTCCACCGTGCGCTCGATCAGGTCCTCGCGGGCCTGGGTGAGTACGGAGATCGTGACGTCCTCGGGGATGGCGCCGGGATCCTCGATGATCGACCGTACGAAATCGAAGTCGGTCTGGCCCGAGGCCGGGAAGCCGACCTCGATCTCCTTGTAGCCCATCTTGACCAGCAGGTCGAACATCGCGCGCTTGCGCACCGGCGACATGGGGTCGATCAGGGCCTGGTTGCCGTCGCGCAGGTCGGTGGAGAGCCAGCGGGGGGCGGCGGTGATCCGGCTCTCGGGCCAGGTGCGGTCGGGGATGTCGACCTGCTCGTAGCGGCCGTACTTGTGGATCGGCATGGAACTGGGCTGCTGGCGGTTCGCCATGATGCGTGGGCTCCTCAAGGTGTCCGGAAGGACGGCCGACGACGCAACGGCAAGCTCCGCGGGGAGGGAGTCGGCCTCGACTACAGGCCCTCGCCGCGGCAGCTAAGAAGAAGCAGCCCGAAACGCATGATGCGCAGCATGCTAGCCGAGCTCTTCCGGATGCGGGGGTCCGTATCAGTATGCGGGACCAGGAAGACAAACAGGACAAAAAGTGCGCTATACCACTTTGGGTCGGCCGCAGGGGCACCTTGTCGGCACATTTCACCAATCATGGTTGCAGGTGGTGACAGCAACATAACTCAGTGCAAGGGTGCCGGGCATAACGACGACCAACGGGGGCTTCACGCCCGTCTTCTGCACCATCGTTCCACCGCACGTCCTCGACCAGCTCGCCCAGGCCGAGGACCCCGCGCTCTCCGGCCCCGCCCGCCAGACCCTGCAGCGCGACGCCTACGAGCGCACCCACCGCCGGCTGACCACGGTCCTCGGCGCGCCTGCCGTCGCCCCGCCCGCCGAGGCCGCGGCCGACAAACCGCACCGCACCATCTACGACGCCCGGCACAAGACGGACCTGCCCGGAAGGAAGGTCCGCGGTGAGGGCGACGAGCCCGGCAAGGACGCCACGGTCAACCGCGCCTACGCCGGCCTCGGCGCCACCTTCGAGCTGTTCCTGAAGGCCTTCGAACGCAACTCGATCGACGGCGACGGCCTGCCGCTCGACGCGACCGTCCACTACGACGAGCAGTACAACAACGCCTTCTGGAACGGCGAGCAGATGGTCTTCGGCGACGGGGACGGCGAGATCTTCCTGGACTTCACCATCCCCATCGACGTCATCGGCCACGAACTCGCCCACGGCGTCACCCAGTACACGGCCAACCTCACCTACTTCGGCCAGCCCGGCGCCCTCAACGAGTCCGTGTCGGACGTCTTCGGCTCCCTCATCAAGCAGTACACGCTCGGCCAGACCGCCGCCGAGGCCGACTGGCTGATCGGCGCCGGACTGCTCGCCCCCCGCGTGTCGGGCGTGGCCCTGCGCTCGATGAAGGCGCCGGGCACGGCGTACGACGACGACGTCCTCGGCAAGGACCCGCAGCCCGGCACGATGGACGACTATGTCAGCACCGGCCGCGACAACGGCGGCGTCCACATCAACTCCGGCATCCCCAACCACGCCTTCTACCTCGCCGCCACCGCACTCGGCGGACACGCCTGGGAGCGCGCGGGACAGATCTGGTACGACGTGCTGACCGGGGGCGAGCTGAAGGAGAAGGCGAACTTCACGGAGTTCGCCACGCTGACCGTCGCGGCCGCGAAGGCACGGTACGGCGACGGCGGCGAGGAGTTCGAGGCCGTGCTCAAGGCCTGGGAACAGGTGGGGGTGCGCACCCTGTAGTTCCGTACTAGACAGATCCCATGCGTATTCAGGTGAGGCGCACGGGCGGATTCGCGGGCATCGAGCGGCACGCCGAGGTGGACACCTCGGGGCGGCCCGACGCCCAGGAGTGGCACGCCCTGGCCGAGCGCGCGGTCGCTTCCGGCCGGGGCGCGCCCCCCGTCGGGGTGCCCGACGGCTTCAGTTACCAGATCACCGTGGACGGGAACACCGTGTACTGCGCGGATCCACGGCTGACGGAGGAGCAGCGCAGGCTGATCAGCAGGGTGCTGAAGGAAGGTGCGTAACTGCATGTTCACGCCTGCCCGTTGACTTCCGTTACCGGCGGTACGGATGATCCGGCGCATGGCGACTGATGCGCGCACCGCGACGAACCCGACACCCGAGTTCCCGGCGTTCCCCGACACCTTCCTGTGGGGCGTGTCCACCTCGGCGCACCAGATCGAGGGGGCGGTGGACGAGCGCGAGCCGTCCGTCTGGGACGCCTTCACGGCCGAGCCGGGACGGGTGAAGGACGGCTCCACCGCGGCGGTGGCCTGCGACCACTACCACAGCTACCGCGAGGACGTGGCCCTCCTGGCCGGCCTGGGCGTGGACGCGTACCGCTTCTCGATCTCATGGCCCAGGGTGCGTTTCGAGGGCGGGCGGGGCCTCGACTTCTACGACCGTCTGGTGGACGAGCTGTGCGCGGCGGGCGTACGGCCGGTTCCGACCCTCTTCCACTGGGACCTGCCGGTCACGCTCGACTGGCTGGACCGGGACACGGCGGCGCGGTTCGCGGAGTACGTGTCGGTGGTCGCGGAGCGGCTCGGTGACCGGGTGACGAAGTGGATCACCCTCAACGAGCCCGCCGAACACACCCTGCTGGGCCACGCCCTGGGCGCCCACGCCCCCGGCAGGCAGCTCCTCTTCGACGCCCTCCCGGTCGCTCACCACCAGCTCCTGGCGCACGGTCTGGCGGTACGCGCCCTGCGCGCGGCCGGCGCATCGGACATCGGGATCGCCAACTCCCACGGGCCGACCTGGCCGGCGTCGCAGGACAGTGCCGACGTGGAGGCGGCGGACTTCTACGACGTACTCCTCAACCGGCTGTTCGCGGACCCGATCCTGCTGGGCGAATACCCGGCGGGGATCGGCGAGTTGATGCCCGGGGACGTCGAGGCCGACCTGAAGGTGATCGCCGAGCCGGTCGACTGGTACGGCATCAACTACTACGCGCCGACCAGGGTGGGCGCACCCCAGGGCACGGAGATCGAGTTCGGCGGACTGACGATGCCGGCCGACCTCCCCTTCTCCGTACGGCAGATCGAGGGCGTCCCGGTGACGGACTTCGGCTGGCCGGTCGTCCCGGAGGCCCTGACCGAGCTGCTCACCGGCTTCCGCGAGCGCTACGGCGACCGGCTCCCGCCCGTCGTGATCACCGAGAACGGCTGCTCCTACGAGGGGATCGACGACCAGGACCGGATCGCCTACCTGGACGGGCATGTGCGGGCCCTGCACGAGGCGCTGGCGGCGGGCGTGGACGTGCGCGGCTACTTCGTGTGGTCGCTGCTGGACAACTTCGAGTGGGCGGAGGGTTACGCCCGCCGCTTCGGCCTGGTCCATGTCGACCGGGAGACGCTGGAGCGGACACCGAAGGCGTCGTACGCCTGGTTCAGGGACATGCTGCGGGCGCAGAGGTGACGGTCAGAAGCCCAGTTTGCGCAGCTGCTTCGGATCCCGCTGCCAGTCCTTGGCGACCTTGACGTGGAGGTCCAGGAACACCGGCGTCCCCAGCAGGGCCTCGATCTGCTTGCGGGACTTGATGCCGACCTCCTTCAGGCGCTTGCCCTTGGGGCCGATGATGATGCCCTTCTGGCTGGGGCGTTCGATGTAGACGTTGGCGTGGATGTCCAGCAGGGGCTTGTCGGCGGGACGGTCCTCGCGCGGGAGCATCTCCTCGACCACGACCGCGATGGAGTGCGGCAGCTCGTCGCGGACGCCCTCCAGTGCGGCTTCGCGGATCAGCTCCGCGATCATGACCTGCTCGGGCTCGTCGGTCAGATCACCCTCGGGGTAGAGGGCGGGGCCTTCGGGCAGCAGCGGAACGATCAGGTCGGCGAGCAGGCCCACCTGCTTGTCCCCGACCGCCGACACCGGGACGATCTCCGCCCACTCGAAGCCGAGCTCCTTGCCGAGCTGGTCGATCGCGATGAGCTGCTCGGCGAGCGTCTTGCTGTCGACCAGGTCGGTCTTCGTGACGACCGCGATCTTCGGCGTCTTCCTGATCGACGCCAGCTCCTTCGCGATGTACCGGTCACCGGGACCGATCTTCTCGTTCGCGGGCAGACAGAAGCCGATCACGTCCACCTCGGCCCATGTCGTGCGGACGACGTCGTTGAGCCGCTCGCCGAGCAGCGTGCGCGGCTTGTGCAGACCCGGTGTGTCCACCAGGACCAGCTGGGCGTCGGGCCGGTGCACGATGCCGCGCACGGTGTGCCGGGTGGTCTGCGGCTGGTTCGCCGTGATCGCCACCTTCTGCCCGACCAGAGCGTTCGTGAGGGTGGACTTGCCCGCGTTGGGGCGGCCCACGAAGCAGGCGAAGCCGGCCCGGTGGACAGTGTCGGCCGGCTGCTCGGATGACGGGGTGCGAACGCTCATGCCGCCCATTCTCCCTGATCGCCGACGCCCTGCCGCACACCTGCCCGCACGACCTCATGGGCGCGGCCCCCACGCCTTCCGGGCGAGGGGGCCGCGCAGCGCACTGTTCCGGTCTCGGCCGATCGTTCTCAGCCGATCGTTCTCAGTCGAACACGAACGGGCCCGGGGACTGCGGTCCGGTCGCCGTGCAGGTGATGGTGATGCCGAAGACCGTCATCCGCAGCGAACCGCCGAAGGCCTCCAGGCTGTCACCGGAGGCCACGGTGCCGCTCAGCGGGCCGACGGTGACGCTGTCGCCGGCGGCCATCGCCGGGTTCTCGGTGCCGGTGAAGGCGGTCGTGCCGCCGCTGCCCTTCACCAGGGTGAGCGTGGACGCGATCGAGTCCTCGCCGAGTGCGATCGGCGCGGTGATCGCGGAGGACGTGAGGGTCATCGTGGCGGCGGTGCCGTTCTGGGTGGCCGTGAGCGTGGCCTCGCCGCCGCCGAAGGTGCCGCAGTCGGCGGTGATCGTCGCCGACTCCGGGGCGACGGCCACGGCGGCGGGCGCGAGGACGACGCCGGTGACCGCGAGGGCCCCGACCGCCAGTGCCGCACCTGTTGCTGTGCGCTTGCCTCTCATGGGGATCCGGCTCCCTTCCCGTGTCTGGGAATGCCATGTGGGGATGGACGGGAGATACGCCGACGGACCACCCGGCAGCGGGGTGCGGGCACGCTGCGCGAGCCTGAATCTGACGGTCCGTCGGAACTTACGGGTCCATTGATGCGCGAGAGGCAGAGGAGGGCAAGGTTGAATTCCGGCCTAACTCTTCAGCCGTCCGGCGATTGAGGACGAGGCCGTTCAGGCCGAACGGGGTCTGGGGGCGGAGCCCCCAGGGAGACCTCAGCCCGCTGAGACAGTCAGCCGAACATTCCCGTCCGGCGAAGCAACCAGCACCGGCGTCTTGGGCCCCCCAAGATCCCGTACCGCCGCCCGGTCCTCCGCGGACGCGGACTCCGCCTCGGTGACGACCGCCGCCGCCTCCAGCGACTTCGCCCCCGACGCCACCGCCATCGCCACCGCCGTCTGCAGCGCGCTCAGCCGCAGCGAGTCCAGGGCGACGGTCCCGGCAACATACGTACGCCCCGTCTCGTCTCGTACGGCAGCCCCCTCGGGCACACCGTTGCGGGCCCGCACGGAACGGGCCAGGGTGACGATCTTGCGGTCCTCGGGGTCAAGCGCGTTGGTGTCGGTCATGCCCTGAGCATACGAAGCCGTACGGACCGCCCGGCTCAGGGGCGGTCGAGGCGGAGCCGGTCGGCGCGCGGCAGACCGGCCACGACCAGGTCGTAGGAGTCCTCGATGAGCTCCCGGACCAGACGGTCCGGGAGCTCGCCGTCGACGGTGACGGTGTTCCAGTGGCGCTTGTTCATGTGGTAGCCGGGGACGATCAGGCCGGGGTGGTCGGCGCGCAGGCGGACCGCGTCCTCCGGGTCGCACTTGAGGTTCACCGTGAGCGGGCGCGCGTCCAGAGTGGTCAGGGCGAACAGCTTGCCCAGGACCTTGAACACCGAGATCTCCGGGCGGAACGGGAAGTCCTCGACGGCGGCGTTGAAGGACAGACAGAACGCGCGCAGCTCCTGGGGCGTCACTCCGGCCTCGTCTCCTCCTCCGGCGGATCCGCCGGGATCACCGGCTCCACCAGCACGGTCACGATCTTGTTCCGGCGCC
This sequence comes from Streptomyces sp. NPDC127197, assembly GCF_042672405.1. Classification (NCBI taxonomy): domain Bacteria; kingdom Bacillati; phylum Actinomycetota; class Actinomycetes; order Kitasatosporales; family Streptomycetaceae; genus Streptomyces; species Streptomyces sp. NPDC127197. The sequence continues at coordinate 49,621 of NZ_JBHXVG010000013.1, forward strand.
CGGCCGCGGCCTCCGCGGTCAGCCGCAGCTCCCGGCTGTCGGGCAGTTCGACGACGGAGGAGGCCCCGGCGATGGGCACCCGGCCGAGGGCCTTGGCGAGCAGCCCGCCGACGGTCTCCACGTCCTCGTCGTCGTACGCCTCCAGCCCGTACAGCTCGCCGAGGTCGCCGATGTCGAGGCGGGCGGTGACCCGGTAGCGTTCCTCGCCGAGGGGTTCCACGGGCGGGAGTTCACGGTCGTACTCGTCGGTGATCTCGCCGACGATCTCCTCGAGGATGTCCTCGATGGTGACGATGCCGGCCGTGCCGCCGTACTCGTCGATGACGACGGCGACGTGGTTGCGCTCCTTCTGCATCTCGCGCAGCAGGTCGCCGGCGTTCTTGGTGTCCGGCACGAAGAACGCGGGCCGCATCGCCGTCGACACCAGCTCGGACTCGGCGTCCCGGCTGATGTGCGTCTTGCGGACCAGGTCCTTCAGATACACGATCCCGACGATGTCGTCCTCGCTCTCGCCGGTGACCGGGATGCGCGAGAAACCGGACCTGAGCGCCAGGGTGAGGGCCTGGCGGATGGTCTTGTAGCGCTCGATGACGATCAGATCGGTCCTCGGGACCATGACCTCGCGGACCAGGGTGTCGCCCAGCTCGAAGACCGAGTGCACCATGCGGCGCTCCTCGTCCTCGATCAGGGACTCCGCCTCGGCGAGGTCGACCAGGGCGCGCAGCTCCGCCTCGGAGGCGAAGGGGCCGCGGCGGAAGCCCTTGCCGGGGGTGAGCGCGTTGCCGATGAGGATGAGCAGGGACGGGATCGGGCCCATGATCCTGGCCAGCGGCACCAGGACGTACGCCGCCGCGGTCGCCGTGTTCAGCGGGTGCTGGCGGCCGATGGTGCGCGGGGAGACACCGACGGCGACGTACGACACCAGGACCATGACCCCGATCGCGACGACCAGGGCCTCCCACGTGGCGTCGAACTCCGTCAGACAGGCGTAGGTGACGAGCGAGCCGGCGGCCATCTCGCAGGCGACGCGGACCAGCAGCGCCACGTTGAGGTAGCGGGTCGGGTCGGCGGCGACCTGGGCGAGTTTGGTGCTGCCGCGCCGCCCGGACCGTACGGCCTCCTCGGCGCGGAAGCTGGAGACGCGCGCGAGGCCCGCCTCCGCGCAGGCGGCGAGCCAGGCGACGACGACCAGGGCGACGGCGCCGGTGACGAGCGGGAGGCTCATGACACGGTCGGGGCCGGAGACGGACCGGTCAGGCCCTTCTCCCCGCGCCAGCCGTCCACGATGGCGGCCTGGAGGCCGAACATCTCGGCCTTCTCGTCGGGTTCCTCATGGTCGTACCCGAGCAGGTGCAGCACACCGTGGACGGTGAGCAGCTGGAGCTCCTCGTCCATGGTGTGCTGCGTCGGTGCCTCGGCGCCCTGCTTCGCGGCGACCTCGGGGCAGAGCACGATGTCGCCGAGGAGGCCCTGCGGGGGCTCGTCGTCGTCCTTGGACGGCGGGCGCAGCTCGTCCATCGGGAAGGACATGACGTCGGTGGGTCCCGGCAGGTCCATCCACTGGATGTGCAGCTGCTCCATGGCGTCGGCGTCCACGACGATCACCGAGAGCTCGGAGAGCGGGTGGATGCGCATCCGTGCGAGCGCGTAGCGGGCGATGTCGAGGATCGCCTGCTCGTCGACCTCGGTTCCGGACTCGTTGTTGACGTCGATCGACATGGTCGTGCTGGTCTACTTCCCCTTGGAGCCCTTGGCGCCGGTCTTGCCACGGCCCTTGTGCGTGCCGTTCTCCGTGCCGTACTTGTCGTCGTACTTCTCGTACGCGTCGACGATACGGCCCACCAGCTTGTGCCGGACGACATCGTGGGACGACAGGACGGAGAAGTGGACGTCCTCGACGCCCTCCAGGATCTCCCGCACCTGGCGCAGGCCGGACTTGGTGCCGTTCGGCAGGTCGACCTGCGTCACATCACCCGTGATCACGATCTTCGAGTCGAAGCCGAGGCGGGTGAGGAACATCTTCATCTGCTCGGGGCTCGTGTTCTGGGCCTCGTCCAGGATGATGAAGGCGTCGTTGAGCGTACGGCCGCGCATATAGGCGAGCGGCGCGACCTCGATCGTCCCGGCGGCCATCAGGCGAGGGATGGAGTCCGGGTCGATCATGTCGTGCAGCGCGTCGTAGAGCGGGCGCAGGTAGGGGTCGATCTTCTCGTAGAGGGTGCCGGGCAGGAAGCCGAGGCGCTCGCCGGCCTCGACCGCCGGGCGGGTCAGGATGATGCGGTTGACCTGCTTGGACTGCAGGGCCTGCACCGCCTTGGCCATGGCGAGGTAGGTCTTGCCGGTGCCGGCGGGGCCGATGCCGAAGACGATCGTGTGCTTGTCGATCGCGTCGACGTACCGCTTCTGGTTGAGGGTCTTGGGGCGGATCGTGCGGCCGCGCGAGGACAGGATGTTCTGGGTGAGCACCTGGGCCGGGGTCTCCTCCGGGCCCTCCCCGTTCTCACTGGCCCTGAGCATGGCGATCGAGCGTTCCACTGCGTCCTCCGTCATCGGCTGCCCGGTGCGGAGCACCAGCATCATCTCGTCGAACAGGCGCTGGATGAGGGCGACTTCCGCCGCGGGTCCGATCGCGCTGATCTCATTGCCCCGGACGTGGATGTCGGCCGCCGGGAAGGCCTTCTCGATCACGCGCAGTAGGGAGTCGCCGGACCCCAGCACCGTCACCATGGGGTGCTGGGCGGGGACGGTGAACTGTGCTCTCGCCTGCCCCTGCGCGGGGGTGTGAGCTGTGGGTGTCTGAGTCATGGGCCGGCGCTTAAGGCCTGCACGTCCTCCTCGATACGACTCGCCTGCCACAAGGGCGGCCTGGCGATTTCCAGGGTACGCCGGACGACTGACATCGCCGTAGGACTTTTCCGTGCGCTGTACGGCACACAGGGTCCGGGACACCGGCGTCAGACCGACCGGCGTCAGACCGACCGGCCGAAGCCGATCGTCGGGACCGCGCGGCGCAGCGGCCACGGTCGGGCGGTGGCGGGGATCAGCTCCTCCAGGAACGCGTACCGGCGCAGCGCCGCCGGGTCCTGGTCGTCGAACGACTGCACCCGGCGCCACCAGGCGGCGATCTCGGACCAGCCGGGGGCGGACAGGGACCCCCCGAACTCCTGCACGGAGAGGGCTGCCGTGAGGCCGGCGAAGGCGAGGCGGTCGGCGAGCGGCCAGCCGGCGAGGGTGCCGGTGACGAAGCCGGCCACGAAGACGTCGCCCGCGCCGGTGGGGTCCAGCGCCTCCACGTCGATCGCCGGCACCTCGGCGCTCTCCCCGGTGCGCCGGTCCACCGCGTACGCGCCCTCCGCGCCGAGGGTGACCACGGCGACCGGTACGTGCTCGGTGAGGGCCTGCGCGGCGGCGCGCGGGCAGGCGGTGCGGGTGTAGCGCATCGCCTCCTCGGCGTTCGGCAGGAACGCCTCGCAGTGTTCGAGGTCGGCGAGGCCGGCCAGGTCCCAGGCACCGGTTTCGTCCCAGCCGACGTCGGCGAAGATGCGGCTGCCCTGGCTCGCGGCCTGCGCGATCCAGGGGGCGCGCTTGCCGGGGGTGAGCGAGGCGACGGCGGCATGGGCGCGTGGCGGGCAGTCGGGAGCCGGCTCCTCGGGGGGCGGTTCGTGGCCATGGGAGACCATCGTGCGTTCGCCCTCGTACGCCATGGAGACGGTGACCGGTGAGTGCCAGCCGCGCACCGTGCGTGACGGGGTGAGGTCGATGCCCTCGCCCTGGGCCAGGGCGTCCCAGCAGTAGTCGCCGTAGTGGTCGTCGCCGAAGGCAGCCGCGAGGGACGTCCGCAGGCCGAGCCGGGCCAGCGCGGTCGCCATGTTGGCGACGCCGCCGGGGCTGGAGCCCATCCCGCGCGCCCAGGTCTCGGTCCCGCGCACCGGGGCGGAGTCGAGCCCGGTGAAGACGATGTCGAGGAAGACCGTGCCCGTGAGGTAGACGTCCCAGGGCGGGTCGTCCGGCGTGCGCACGGCGGCCAGGGGGTCGACGTGGGCGTGGCAGTTCGATCCGTGTGCGACGGGCGTCGGCCCCTCTCCGGTGGACGCGGTCACGGTGCGCTCCCTGACGTGGTGCTGGTCTGGCCAGTGTGCACCACGCCACTGACAAGGGGCCCATGGTCCGGTGGAGGGGCGCGTCAGGTCGTCACAGGCGTCTACCAGCGGGGGACGGACGGCGTATGCCACTGCGGGTCGGCGACCCGCATCGCCGCCGCGTCGTCGCGGTCCCGCAGCGTGCCGTCGTCGTCGAGCCACCGCCGGTGCAGGAGGGCCAGTCGGTCACGGTCGAGTTCGACGCCGAGGCCGGGGGCGTCGGAGACGGTGACCCTGCCGCCGTCGAAGACCAGTCGCTCGGTGAGCACGTCCTCCGACTGCCAGGGGTAGTGGGAGTCGCAGGCGTGGTGGAGGCCGGGGACGGTGGACGCCACCTGGGTCATCGCGGCGAGGCTGATCCCGAGGTGGGTGTTGGAGTGCATCGAGATCCCCACCCCGAAGGTGCGGCAGATGGCGGCGAGTTGCTGGGTGTTGCGCAGCCCGCCCCAGTAGTGGTGGTCGGAGAGGACGACCTGGACGGCGTCCTTCGTGAACGCCTCCTTGATCTCGGCGAACGTCGTCACGCACATGTTGGTGGCGAGCGGCACGGCGGTCCCGGCGGCGACCTCGGCCATCGCGGGCGTGCCCAGCGCCGGGTCCTCCAGGTATTCGAGGACATCCGCCAGCTCCTTCGCCACTTTCAGCGAGGTCGCAACGGACCAGGCGCCGTTGGGATCCAGCCGCAGCGGATGCCCGGGGAAGGCCTCGGCGAGCGCGCGTACGGCGGCGATCTCCTCGTCCGGCGGGAAGACACCCCCCTTGAGCTTGAACGACGTGAACCCGTACCGCTCCTTGAACTTCCGCGCCTGCTCGACGACTCCGGCCGGATCGAGGGCGGCACCCCAGTCGTCCTTCTCGGCGGGGACGCCCTCGGGATGGCCGGCCCACTTGTAGAAGAGGTACGCGCTGTACTCGACGGCGTCCCGCACCTTGCCGCCCAGCAGCGCGTGCACGGGCAAGCCGAGCGCCTTGCCCAGCGCGTCCAGACACGCCACCTCGAACGCCGAGACGACGGACAGCCGCAGCTTGTCGGCGGTCTGGACACCGCGCAGCCCGCCGACGTCGATCTGGCCGGAGACCCGGGACCGATCGACGGCCACCTCGTCGGCGATGGTGAACAGGGTGTTCACATCCGTGACTTGGTGGCCGATCAGCTTGTCAGCGAAGGGCCGGGCGAGCTCGAGGTACCTGGTGTCGCCGTACGTCTCGCCGAGTCCGGCGATGCCGTCGGCCGTCACGACCTCCACGATCAGCCGGGGCGTGTACGGCTGGTGGACGCCCTGGGTGTTGAGCAGGGGCGGGTCGGCGACCAGGATCGGGGTCAGCCGTACGTCCGTAACGGCGAGGTTCACAGGACGGCTCCCCATGCAGACGTCATACACGTATGGGAATGGAGATTAGGTAGGCGAACGGCGGGCGTCAATGGCGACAGCGGGCCGTGAACCGTCATGAGCCGGTGAGAGCGCGCACGTTTACCCGCCCTCCCCCGCCCCAAACAGAACGTGCCCCAGATCACACCCCCCGCCCTCCCTCGCCCCACCCCCTGCTTGATACAAATTGCCCGCGCGTTCCTGTCCGTCGACGGTCGTCGCCCAATCCCCCCTTTTGTGCCGCTCCTTTCGCATGCCCTGGGAACGCCCGTGCTCGCCCCCCGCACCACCACGCCCTGGCCCCTCGTCGCCCTTTTCACGGCCGGGTATCTCGCCCCGTATCTGCTGCCGACGGTCGTCGGCCGGCTGGACTCCGGACTGTCCGTCTCCGCCACCCAGGCGGGCGCGATCGGCAGTGCCCTGCTGCTGAGTTCGGCGTCGGCGGGCTTCCTGCTCGCATCCCGGGTCGACCGGCTCGGCCCTCGCATCCTCGCCCGCGCCGGCCTCGCTCTCGCCGTCCTCGGCTACGGCGGCGCCGCCCTCACCACCACCGTCTGGGCCGTCGTCACCGGCGCGGTGATCGGCGGACTCGGCTCGGGTACGGCCACCGCGGTCGCCGCCACCGGCATCGCCGGCCGGCGCGAACCGCACCGCACCACCACCCTCGGACTGCTCAGCGTCTCCGCGCTGGCGGGCGCGGTCTATCTGACGGTCCCCCACCTCGGCCCCGGGCACGGCCTGCCCCTGGCCGCGATCGCCCTGACGGCGCTGGCGGTCTGGCCACTCACCGGCCGCCTCGCCGTCCGTGGGACGCCGCCCCCGCAGCACGGCGGCGGCCACGACCGGCCCCGCCTCCCCCACCTTCGCTCGGGTCTCGTACTGGCGGCCGCGATGCCCTGCTGGTCGATGGCCCAGAATTCCCTGTGGGGTGTCAGCGGGCGGATCGGTCTGACCCAGGCGCATCTGACGGAGGCGGCCGTCGGCGTCGTCTTCGCGGTCGGGCTGGGCGCCGGACTGCTGGGCGTGATCGGCGCCGGGGCGCTGGGGCCGCGGCTCGGACACGCGCTGCCCATCGGCGCGGGGACCGCCCTCATCGCGGGCTGCATCGCCGTCAGCGCCTCGGCGACCGGTCTGACGACGTTCGCGGCGGGTGAGATCACCTGGAACGCCCTCTACCCGATCGTCCTCTCCTACGTCATCGGCCTCGCCGCCTCGCTCGACCCGCGCGGCCGCTGGGCGGTACTCGTCGGCTCGGCGTCATCGCTCGGCACGGCGGCGGGCCCGCTGACCGGCAGCGTCCTCTCGGCACAGGCGGGTTTCCCGGCGATGGGCCTGGTCCTGGCCGCCGGGCTGCTGGTGATCGCCGTCCCGATGACGGCCGTGGCACTGCGCGCGACGCGCCCCGCACCGGTCATGGACGTCCTGGAGATCCCGGTGGACGCCCCGTCCCTCCCCGCCGACCGCTCGGCCTACGACACGGCAGGCCCCCGGCAGACATTCGCCGCACCGGGGTCCGCAATGGACTAGCGATCAGCCGAACTCATAGGCCTCGACCTCCGCGAGATACCGCGCCCGCCGCTCCTCGTCGTGCTCCAGGAAGGAGGCGGTGAAGGAGTTGCGGGCCAGCTCGCGCAGCTGTTCCTCGTCCAGCCCGAGGGCCTGACGCACCGCGTCGAAGTTGTCGCCGGCGTAGCCGCCGAAGTAGGCGGGGTCGTCGGAGTTGACCGTGCACAGCAGGCCGGCGTCGAGCATGGCGGGCAGCGGGTGCTGTTCCAGGACGTCCACGGCACGCAGCCGCACGTTGGACAGCGGGCACAGCGTCAGCGGGACGCGGTCGCGCACGAGCCGTTCGACCAGGGCCGGGTCCTCCAGGCAGCGCAGGCCGTGGTCGATCCGCTCGACGCCGAGCACGTCCAGGGCCTCGGTGATGTACTCCGGAGGCCCCTCCTCACCGGCGTGCGCCACCCGCCGCAGCCCGAGGGCGGCGGCCGCCTCGTACACCTCGCGGAACTTCACCGGCGGATGCCCGACCTCGGCGGAGTCCAGCCCGACACCGGTGATCCGGTCCAGGTAGGGCCCCGCGGCGTCCAGCGTCTCCATCGCCGACTCGGCGGACTCGTCCCGCAGGAAGCACATGATCAGCCGGGTGGAGATCCCGTGCGTCTCCTGGCTGCGGCCGAGTGCCCGCCAGAGCCCCTCGACCACGGTCCCCATCGCCACCCCCCGCACGAGGTGCGCCTGCGGGTCGAAGAAGATCTCCGCGTGCCGCACCCCTTGCGCGGCGGCGCGGGCGAGGTAGGCGTCCGCGAGGTCCTCGAAGTCCCGCTCGGTGCACAGGACGGCCATGAGCTCGTAGTACAGGTTCAGGAAGGACTGGAGGTCCTCGAACCGGTACGCCTCGCGGAGCTCTTCGGTGTCCGCGTACGGCAGGGTCACACCGTTGCGTGCGGCGAGCTCGAAAGCGAGCTCGGGCTCCAGGGTGCCTTCGATATGGAGGTGCAGTTCGGCTTTCGGGAGAGGCATCAAAGCATCGTACGGGCGTTTCACCGACGCTTCGGAACCGGCACTCTCTGTAGGTCGTGCGCCACGCTCAGCTCCCCCTCGAACCCGGCGGCCCGCGCCTGCCGCTCGAACTCCTCCGGTTCGGAGTAGCGCTGGCTGAAGTGGGTGAGGACGAGGTGCCGTACGTTGCTCTCGGCGGCCACCCGGGCAGCCTGACCGACCGTCAGATGCCCGTGTTCCACGGCGAGTTCGATGTCCTCGTCGAGGAACGTCGACTCGATGACGAGCATGTCGCAGCCCTCGGCGAGCGCGTACACCCCGTCGCACAGCCGGGTGTCCATGACGAACGCGAACCGCTGTCCGCGGCGCACCTCGCTCACGTCTTCCAGACGGACGTCCGCGAGCACTCCCGCCCGCTGGAGCCGTCCCACGTCCGGCCCCTTGATGCCGTGCGCGGCGAGCCGGTCGGGCAGCATGCGGCGGCCGTCGGGCTCGATCAGCCGGTAGCCGTAGGACTCGACGGGGTGAGAGAGCTTGCGGGCCTGAAGCGTGTACGACGACGTCACCGCGAGATCGCCGTCCTGGTGCACCGGCGCCTCGGTGAGGTCGACCGTCTCCCGGTAGGCGGTGGCGTACCGGAGGCGGGTGAAGAAGCGCTGTCCGGAGCGGGGGTAGTGCGCGGTGACCGGGTGCGGCACCTGGTCGAGGTTGATGCGCTGGATCACTCCGGCGAGGCCGAGGGAGTGATCCCCGTGGAAGTGCGTGACGCAGATCCGGTTCAGGTCGTGGGCGGCGACCCCGGCGCGCAGCATCTGGCGCTGGGTGCCCTCGCCGGGGTCGAACAGGATGCCCTCGCCGTCCCAGCGCAGCAGGTAGCCGTTGTGGTTGCGGTGCCGGGTGGGGACCTGGCTGGCGGTGCCGAGGACCACCAGTTCTCGTACGGACACGGCGACTTATCCGGGGGGCCATTCCATGCCGCGGCCGCCCAGGACATGGGCGTGGGCGTGCCAGACGGTCTGGCCGGCGCCGCTGCCCGTGTTGAAGACGACGCGGTAGCTCTCCAGCTTGTCCTCGTCGGCGACCGCCTGCGTCTCGCGCAGCACGTCCGCGGCGAGCTCCGGCGCGGCGGCGGCGAGCGTGGCGGCGTCCCGGTAGTGCGCCTTGGGGATCACCAGGACGTGCGTGGGCGCCTGGGGGTTGATGTCCCGGAACGCAACGGTGGTATCCGTCTCACGGACGATCGTCGCCGGGATGTGCCCCTCGACAATCTTGCAGAACAGACAGTCGTCCTGCGCTTCCCCTGCCATGCGGTTCCCTCCGGGGGTCGGGCGTGTACGAGGGGCATCGTAGCGCCGACGTAGCTGCGGGCAGTCGTGCCTCCCCCAGTGCCTTAAGGGCCTGGGGGGACCCCCAGGGCGGCACGGGTGGGCGATGGGGGTCCCCCCGCTCGAGCGAAGCCGAGAGTGGGGGAGGCACCCCGCTGACGCCGGGCTGCGCACCCACCCCCGGCCAGCCTCAGCGCACGGTCACAGCAGGCTCGGCGGTACCTTCGCGGGCGCCTCCTCCAACGCGGCCAGCGCTATCCGCACCGCCTCGTCCAGCTGCACGTCGCGCCCCGCCGCATAGTCCTGCGGTCGCTGCACGACCTCCACGTCCGGGTCCACACCGTGGTTCTCCACGCCCCACTCGTAACCCTCCAGCCAGAACGCGTACTTCGGCTGAGTGATCAGCGTGTCGTCGACGAGCCGGTAGCGGCTGTCGATGCCGATGACACCGCCCCAGGTGCGGGTGCCGACCACCGGGCCGAGCCCGAGCGCCTTGATCGCCGCGTTGACGATGTCGCCGTCGGAGCCGGAGAACTCGTTCGCGACGGCGACCACCGGCCCGCGCGGCGCGTCCTGCGGATAGCTGTACGGCCGCATCCCGCGCGGCACGGCCCAGCCGACGATCCGCCGGGCCAGCTTCTCGACGACCAGTTGGGAGGTGTGGCCACCCCGGTTCTCCCGTACGTCCACCACGAGCCCTTCCCGGGCCACCTCCACCCGCAGGTCCCGGTGGATCTGCGCCCAGCCCGGCGCCTGCATGTCGGGCACGTGGAGGTAGCCGAGTCGGCCGCCGGACCGCTCGTGGACGTAGGCCCGCCGGTCGGCGACCCAGGCGTGGTAGCGCAGCGGCTCCTCGTCGGCGACCGGGACGACCACCGCGTGCCGTACCTCGCCGCCGCCGGACGGCGAGACGGTCAGCTCGACGGGCCGGCCGGCCGTACCGACGAGCAGCGGCGCCGGCCCGGTCACCGGATCCACCGCGCGCCCGGCCACGGCCACGATGGCGTCCCCGGCGCGCACCGCGACGCCGGGCGCGGCGAGCGGGGAGCGGGCGTCGGGGTCGGAGGTCTCCGAGGGGAGAATCCGGTCGATACGCCAACTGCCGTCGGCGTGCCGGGAGATGTCCGCGCCGAGCAGTCCCTGGCGGGGCCCGTTGCCGTAGCCGCCGTTCGGCATGACGTAGGCGTGGGAGGTGCCGAGCTCGCCCTGTACCTCCCACAGCAGGTCCACGAGGTCGTCGTGGGTGGCGATCCGATCGAGGACCGGCCGGTAGCGGTCGAGGACACCGTCCCAGTCGACGCCGTTCATGTCGGGCCGCCAGAAGTGGTCCCGCATGATGCGGCCGGTCTCCTCGTACATCTGCCGCCACTCGGCCGCCGGGTCGATGATCTGCCGTACCCGGCCGAGGTCGACGGTGACGTTGGTGTCGCTGTCGTCGTCGTTCGAGGCGCGCCGGTCGCTGGGGACGACCTTCAGCCGGCCGTCGGTCCACAGCAGGACCCGTTTTCCGTCGCCGCTGACCTCGAAGTGGTCGGCGTCGGCGGCGAGGTGCTCCAGACGGTGCTGGGCGAGGTCGTAGCGCTCCAGCTCGGTCTTGGGGTCGGGGTCGTCCGGGGTGGCCCGGGAAGAGCCGAGGACGCCCTGCACGGGGTGCCGCAGCCACAGCACACCGTCCTTCGCGGCGCGCAGGTTGGAGTAGCGGCCGGCCTCGACCGGGAACGGCACGATCCGGTCGGCGAGCCCCTCGAGGTCGATCCGGGTCGTCGGGGTGCCCTCGCTGTCGGGTGTCTCGTCCTTGTCCGGCGTCTCGAAGGGGCGGCCGTGCCGCTGCGGACCGAACGGCGAGGGCGTGGTCGCGGCGAGGGTGATCAGGTGGGGGCGGTCGCCGACGACGAACGCCAGGTCGAAGACGTGCTCGTCGTAGACGGGGTCGAAGGAGCGGTTGGAGAGGAAGGCGAGGTGCTTGCCGTCGGCGGTGAAGGCGGGCGCGTAGTCCTGGAAGCGCAGCGGGGTCGCCTCGGTGACCGACAGGTCGGTGGTGTTGGCGAGCCTCAGCTGGCAGAGCGGGTGGGGGCCGGGGTGGGACCAGGCGAGCCACGCCGAGTCCGGCGAGAAGACCAGCCCGGAGACGTCTCCGTTGTCGCTGCGGTCGACCTCCCGCACCTCGCCGGTCTCCCGTTCGACCAGCAGCAGCCGCCCGTCGTGCGCGGCGACGGCGGCACGGCTGCCGTCGGGCGCCATGGCGAGCGACAGGACCCGGCCGAGCTGCCCGGCGGCGAGCCGGCGCGGGACGGAGCCGGGGGTCAGTCCGGTGGCGGGCGCGAACTCCAGGGCGTCCTCGCCCTCGGCGTCCGTCACCCACACCACCCACTCCTCGCCCTCCGCGCGGAAGGTGCGCGGCAGCCGGGCCCGTACGCCGGGTTCGGCGGCCAGCGCGCGGGCGGGGCCGGAGCGATGCGTCACCCAGTGCACCCCGCCGCGCACGGAGACCGCACTGCCGCGCGCGGTGTGGTCAGGGGATGCAAAACCGAACCAGCGGGAGGCGTTCACCGGGTACGGCTGCCGGTCGGTGTGCTGCCCGCCGAGCCGCAGCTCGAGCCGGCGCGGCTCGGCCCCGTCGAGGTCGTCCAGCAGCCGGAGTTCACCGGCGCAGGAGTAGACGACACGGGTGCCGTCGCTCGCGGCATGCCGCGCGTAGAAGCCGTCGAGGGGGGTGTGCCGGCGCAGGTCGGAGCCGTCGGCGAGGGAGGAGTAGAGCGCGCCGGTGCCCTCGTGGTCGGACAGGAAGGTGATCCGGTCCCCCACCCACACCGGGTATTCGATGTTCCCGTCCAGCTCCTCATGAAGCCGTACGAACTCCCCGTCCCCCTCCCGGTCGATCCACAACTTGCCCGCCGTACCGCCCCGGTACCGCTTCCACTTGGCGGCCTCGCGTCCCATCGGCGCGGACAGCAGCACGGTGTGCGGTCCGTACGCGACCTCGCCGACCGGCCCGTACGGCAGCCGGGCCGCCGGGCCGCCGTCCAGCGGGACGGCGTGCGCCCAGGTGCGGCGCAGGCTGGCCTGGCCGTGCGTGGTGAGGGCGAGGACCTGTCCGTCCGGGGTCCAGCCGCGGACCTCGGTCTTCATGCTGCCCCAGTGGGTGAGCCGCCTCGCCGGGCCGCCGTCGACGGGGGCGATGTGCACCTCGGGGGCGCCGTCGCGGGTCGAGGTCCAGGCGACGGTGGTGCCGTCGGGCGAGATGCGCGGCATGGTGACCGGGACGTTGTCGGCGCTCACCCGCCAGGCCCGGCCGCCATCGAGGGGGGCGATCCAGACGTCGTCCTCGGCGGTGAAGGCGACCACATCGCCGTGCAGGTGCGGAAACCGGAGATACGCCGACGGGGCGGGCGCTGCGGACTCTGTCACCCGATCACCCTATGCAGGGGCGGGGCCCGCGCACAGGGCTTTGGATCACTTGCCGTCCTCTCCTCACTTGCCCTCCGGCCAGCAGTTCGGATCGCTGTGGCACCAGACGGTCTTGGTGACGGTCACGGTGGTGGTGGGCCCGCCGCCAGGCCGGTTGCCGGCCGGCGGGGCGCTGGTGGCGTTGCAGTCGCCGAGCCCGGTGACGTGGAACCACTCCTTGCCGTCCACCTCGGCGGTGAGGTCACCGCGTACACAGGCGCCGTCGACCGCACGGGTCACCTTGCCGGTGACGGTGATGTCCTTGCCGTCGGTGGTCCGGCCCTGGCAGTCGACGTCCGCGACGGTGTCGACGCTCGCGGACGGGGTCGACCCGGTCCTGTTGCCGAAGTCGGCGGTGCAGCTGAGCCATTGGACGTCGGCCTTCTGCCGCTGCAGTTCCCGCGTCACCAGCTCGTCGGTCGTGTAGGCCACCGTCGCCGAGCTCATGGCACCCGGTTCGCAGGCCACGATCCCGCCCACGCCGACCACCACGGCTCCCGCCACAGCCACCACCCGCGTCCCGCGCGGCCGACCCCGAATCCACCGCAGTGCCCCCATGGACGGCAGCCTGCCACTGCCCCGGCCGTCGCGGTAGGGCACATACGGCCACTCGGTGCCCTCGGTGGTCAGCCGCGCAGCAGCAGCCACTCCTGCAGTTCCACCAGGTTCCGGTACTGGAGGGCGATGCCCGCCGATCCGGTGGCGGGACTGAACTTCTCGTACGGCCCCTCGGTCGCGCCCGACTGCGGCTTGAGGCCGAGGACGTCGGCGCAGAAGCGGTAGCAGGCGGCGAAGTCGCCGACCAGCAGCCGCACTTGGGCGAGTTCCATGACGTCCTCCCTCACCCGGGTCAGGACCAGCGTCCGGTGCGGCCGAGGAGCAGCGCGGCCGCGGCCGTACCGGCGGTCGAGGTGCGCAGCACGGTCGGCCCGAGGCGGTAGGCCTTCGCGCCCGCCTCCTCGAAGAGCGCCAACTCCTCGGGGGAGACGCCGCCTTCGGGCCCGACGACCAGCACGATCTCGCCGTCGGCGGGCAGTTCGGCGGCGGCGAGCGGTTCGTCGCCGCTCTCGTGCAGTACGGCGGCGAAGTCGGCCCCGGCCAGCAGCGCGGCGACCTGCTTGCTCGTCGCCGCCTCCCCGACCTCCGGGAAGCGCACCCTGCGGGACTGCTTGCCGGCCTCGCGAGCCGTGGCCCGCCACTTCGACAGCGCCTTGGCTCCGCGCTCGCCCTTCCACTGGGTGATGCAGCGGGCGGCCGCCCACGGCACGATCGCGTCGACGCCGACCTCGGTCATCGTCTCCACGGCCAGCTCGCCGCGGTCACCCTTGGGGAGGGCCTGGACGACGGTGATACGGGGGGACTCCTCCGGTTCCTCGCGCACCGCGTGCAACTGCACGACCAGCCGGTCCTTGCCCTCGGCGGCCTTGACAACCCCCTCCGCCCAGTGGCCGCGTCCGTCGGTGAGGACGACGTCCTCACCGGGCCGCAGTCTCTTGACGGAGACGGCGTGCCGCCCCTCGGGGCCGTCGAGCACGAACTCGGGCCCGTTGTCGTCGAGCCGGTCCACCACGAAGACGGGCGCGGTCATCCGGCACCGCCCCGGGAGGACAACGCTGTCCTGGCGGCCGCCAGTTCGGCGGCCAGCACCTCCACCAGCCGCCCGGCTGGCAGCTCGCGCGCCATCCGGTGGCCCTGCCCCGCCCACAGCGCCATGCCCTGCGCGTCGCCCGCCTTGGCGGCCGCCTTGCGCAGCGGGGAGGTGAGGTGGTGGACCTCCGGGTAGGCGGCGGGGGCGTACGGGCCGTGTTCCCGCATGAAGCGGTTGACGAGCCCGCGGGCGGGCCGCCCGGAGAAGGCTCGGGTGAGTGCCGTACGGACGAAGAGGGGGTTGGTCAGCGCCTGCTTGTGCACGGCGTTGGCGCCGGACTCGGGCGTGGCGAGGAAGGCGGTGCCCAGCTGGGCGGCGCTCGCGCCCGCGGCGAGGGCGGCGGCGATCTGGCTGCCGCGCATGATGCCGCCGGCGGCGACGAGGGGAAGTCCGACGGCCTCGCGGACCTGGGCGATCAGGGAGAGCAGCCCGAGGGCGGAGCCGTCGTTCTCGGGGATGTCCCGGTGGGTGCCCTGGTGGCCGCCGGCCTCGACGCCCTGGACGATCACTGCGTCGGCGCCGGCCCGCTCGATGGCGCGGGCCTCGTCGGGCGTGGTGGCGGTGACCAGGGTGAGGGTTCCGGCGCGGCGCAGGGCGTCCAGGACCTCGCGGCTGGGGCAGCCGAAGTGGAAGGAGACCACCGGCACCGGGTTGTCGAGCAGCACCGCGAGCTTGACGTCGTAGCCGTCGTCCCGCCCGCTGTCCGGATCGCCCAGCTCGGCCTCGTACCAGGCGGCCTCGCCGGCCAGCTGGTGGGCGTAGACGTCCACGGCGGCCGGCTCGGCGTACTCGGGCTGCGGCATGAACAGGTTCACGCCGAAGGGACGGCCGGTGAGTCCCCGCAGCTGCTTGATCTCCTGGTACATGCCGTCGGCCGTCTTGTACCCGGCGGCCAGAAACCCGAGCCCGCCCGCCTCGGACACGGCAGCCGCAAGCTGCGGCACGGAGACGCCGCCCGCCATGGGGGCCTGCACGATCGGAAGCGGGAAGAGATCGGTCAGTGCGGAGGACATGACGGCATGTTGTCACGTCCTCCGAACAAGTCCGAATCCGGCCGCCCGTCTGGCATAGGCCAACGGCAACGCGGACCCTCAGCGCCCGTTGAACGCATCCTTGAGCCGCGAGAACAGCCCTTGCTGCCCCGGCTGGAACTGCCCCTGAGGCCGTTCCTCGCCGCGCAGCTTGGCCAGCTCCCGCAGGAGGCGCTCCTGCTCGGGGTCGAGCTTGGTCGGGGTCTGGACCTCGACGTGGACGACCAGGTCGCCACGCCCGCCGCCGCGCAGGTGCGTGACGCCCCGCCCGTGCAGGGGGATCGACTGGCCGGACTGGGTGCCGGGGCGGATGTCGACCTCCTCCATGCCGTCGAGGGTCTCCAGCGGCACCTTCGTGCCGAGGGCCGCCGCCGTCATCGGGATCGTGACCGTGCAGTGCAGGTCGTCGCCGCGGCGCTGGAAGGTCGGGTGCGGCAGCTCGTGGATCTCGACGTACAGGTCACCGGCCGGACCGCCACCGGGGCCGACCTCGCCCTCGCCGGCGAGCTGGATCCGCGTGCCGTTGTCGACACCGGCCGGGATCTTCACCGTCAGCGTCCGACGCGACCGCACCCGGCCGTCGCCCGCGCACTCCGGGCACGGGTTGGGCACCACGGTGCCGAAGCCCTGGCACTGCGGACACGGCCGGGAGGTCATGACCTGCCCCAGGAACGACCGCGTGACCTGCGACACCTCACCGCGACCGCGGCACATGTCACACGTCTGGGCGGAGGTCCCCGGCGCCGCGCCCTCACCACTGCACGTGGCGCACACGATGGCCGTGTCGACCTGGATGTCCTTCGTCGTACCGAAGGCCGCCTCGTCCAGCTCGACCTCGATACGGATCATCGCGTCCTGGCCCCGGCGCGTACGCGAGCGCGGCCCGCGCTGCGACGCCGTACCGAAGAACGCATCCATGATGTCCGAGAAGTTCCCGAAGCCGCCCGCACCGAAGCCGCCGGCGCCCGCGCCGCCGCTCTGCGAGAGCGGGTCGCCGCCGAGGTCGTAGACCTGCTTCTTCTGCGGGTCCGACAGCACCTCGTAAGCGGCGTTGATCTCCTTGAACCGCTCCTGCGTCTTCGGATCGGGGTTGACGTCCGGGTGCAGCTCGCGAGCGAGCCGCCGGAAGGCCTTCTTGATCTCTTCCTGCGACGCGTCGCGGCGCACGCCGAGAACGGCGTAGTAATCCGTGGCCACTTACGACTCCGCCAGGATCTGTCCGACGTACCGTGCCACTGCGCGTACCGCTCCCATCGTTCCCGGGTAATCCATGCGGGTCGGTCCGACCACGCCGAGCTTGGCGACTGCCTCGCCGCCCGAACCGTAGCCGACCGACACCACCGACGTGGAGGTGAGTCCCTCATGGGCGTTCTCGTGCCCGATGCGCACGGTCATGCCCGAATCCTTCGCCTCACCAAGCAACTTGAGGAGCACGACCTGCTCCTCCAGCGCCTCCAGCACCGGCCGGATGGTGAGGGGGAAGTCATGTCCGAAGCGGGTCAGATTGGCGGTGCCGCCGATCATCAGCCGCTCCTCGGTCTGTTCGACGAGCGTCTCCAGGAGGGTGGAGAGTACCGTCTGGACCGTGCCGCGGTCCTCGACTTCGAAGGCCTCCGGCAGATCCTGCACCAACTGCGGCACGTCCGTGAAACGCCGGCCCGCGACCCTGCTGTTGAGCCGTGCCCGCAGATCCGCCAGGGACGACTCGCCGAACGGTGCCGGGCAGTCGACCATACGCTGCTCCACCCGGCCCGTGTCCGTGATCAGGACCAGCATCACGCGCGCGGGAGCCAACGACAGCAGCTCCACGTGCCGCACCGTGGACCGGGTCAGTGACGGATACTGCACCACCGCGACCTGCCGCGTGAGCTGCGCGAGCAGCCGCACGGTCCGGGCCACCACATCGTCGAGATCGACGGCACCGTCGAGGAAGTTCTGGATCGCGCGCCGCTCCGGCGCGGTCAACGGCTTGACCTCGGCCAGCTTGTCGACGAAGAGCCGGTAGCCCTTGTCCGTCGGGATGCGCCCGGCGCTGGTGTGCGGCTGGGCGATGTACCCCTCGTCCTCCAGGGCCGCCATGTCGTTGCGGACGGTCGCCGGGGAGACGCCGAGGCTGTGCCGCTCGGTGAGGGCCTTGGAGCCGACCGGCTCCTCGGTACCGACGTAGTCCTGGACGATGGCGCGCAGCACCTGAAGCCGTCGTTCACTGAGCATGGCGCACACCTCCAGCACGTCGTCCCCTTGGCGCTCCCCCTGGCACTCGGCGCATGCGAGTGCCAGCCTTACCCGGCCCAGTGTACGGCCGTCGGGTACGGCCCGGGCAAGGCCGGTCCTGCGAGGTCGTGGCATGCGGGCGCCTGGGGCTAGCGTCGCCGTATGACGGTGACTTGGGAAGAGCTCGGGTGGGAGCGGCTGGCGGCCGGTGTCGGCCGGTGCCGCCTGCCCGGCTGGGACTGCACGGTGGGGCTGGTGGTCGGCCGGGGCGCGGCGCTGCTGATCGACGCCGGGTCGAGCCTTGCGGAGGGGGCCCGGCTGCGGGCGGAGGCGGAGGAGCTCGCCGGGCACCGTGTGACCCATCTCGCGCTCACCCATCCCCACTTCGACCATGTCTTCGGGGCGGCCGCGTTCGCGGGTGCGGAGGTGTTCGGGGCGGTCGGTGTGGACGCCGTGCTCGGCGGGCGGCGCGGCCGCGAGGAGCTGCGCGCGGACGCCGTCCACAACGGCCTCGACGCGGATACGGCGCAGGAGGCGGCCGACACCCTGGTGCCGCCCCGGCATCATGTCAGCGGCGAGTGGACCCTCGACCTGGGCCCCGACCGCCAGGTCCTGCTGGCCAACGTAGGCCCCGCCCACACGGCCCACGATCTGGTGGTGCTGGTCCCGGGTGACCCGGAGGTGGTCTTCTGCGGTGACCTGGTCGAGGAGTCCGGCGAACCGCAGGCGGGCTCCGACGCCGTACCGTCCCACTGGCCCGCCGCCCTGGACCACCTGCTCGACCTCGGCGGCGCGGACGCGCTGTACGTGCCCGGACACGGAGCGGTGGTGGACGCAGCGTTCGTACGGCGGCAGCGCGACGCCCTGGCGACGCGTTTCGGCGTGTCATAGGCACCGCCCGCCGGCTTCTCCTATCGTCATCCGAATGCGCCCGCCCGTCTCCCGCCACCACCCCTCCAACGAGGGCCCTTCGGGCCCGCACCCCCGTTCGTACTCTCCGGACCTGACCCCGCCGTGGAAGAAGCCCCAGCCCGTCCCGGAGGTCCCGGCCGAACCCGGCCTGGTGGTCGAGGAACCCGGCACCGGATTCTGCGGCGCGGTGATCCGCTGCGAGGCGGGCACGGTCACCCTGGAGGACCGCTTCGGCAAACACCGGGTGTTTCCGCTGGAGCCACGCGGGTTCCTGCTGGAGGGCCGGGTGGTGACGTTGGTGAGACCTGCTTCCCGTCCGGTACGTCCCACCCGTACGGCATCCGGTTCGGTCGCCGTCCCTGGCGCACGCGCGCGCGTGGCCCGCGCCGGCCGCATCTATGTCGAGGGCCGGCACGACGCCGAGCTGGTCGAGAAGGTCTGGGGCGACGACCTGCGCATCGAGGGCGTCGTCGTGGAGTACCTGGAGGGCATCGACGACCTGCCGTCGATCGTCGACGCCTTCGCCCCCGGCCCCGACGCCCGGCTCGGCGTCCTGGTGGACCACCTGGTGCCGGGCACCAAGGAGTGGCGCATCGCGGAGGCGGTGACCAGCGAGCACGCGCTCGTCGTCGGGCACCCGTACATCGACATCTGGCAGGCGGTGAAGCCGTCGTCGCTGGGGATCGCGGGGTGGCCGCGGGTGCCGCACGGGCAGGACTGGAAGACGGGCGTGTGCCGGGCGCTGGGGTGGCCGGAAAACACCGGTGCGGCTTGGCAGGGAATTCTGGGGCGGGTGCGGTCTTACCGGGATCTGGAGCCGGAGCTGTTGGGACGGGTGGAGGAGCTGATCGACTTCGTCACGGGTAGCGGTGGGGCTTGACGTCCTTGACCTCACCCGCCGGAGTGATCAGTCCACCAGGTCCCTGACCACCGCATCCGCCAGCAGCCGCCCGCGCAGCGTCAGCACCGCGCGGCCCTGCTCGTACGGTGTCTCCTGGAGGAGCCCCTCCGACAGCGCCCGGCGCGCAGCCGCCAGCCCCGCCTCCCGCAGCAGCGACAACGGCACCCCCTCCCGCAGCCGCAGCTCCAGCAGGATGCGCTCCACCCGGCGGTCCTCGTCGGAGAGGACCTCACGTCCTGCCCCCGGCGACCGTCCCGCAGCCAGCGCCGCCGCGTAAGCGCCGGGATGCTTCACGTTCCACCACCGCACGCCCCCGACGTGACTGTGCGCCCCCGGTCCCGCGCCCCACCAGTCCGCGCCGCGCCAGTACAGCTCGTTGTGCAGGCAGCGGGCGGATTCGGACGTGGCCCAGTTGGACACCTCGTACCAGTCGAAGCCGGCCTCGGACAGCCGCTGCTCCGCGATCAGGTACCGATCGGCGTGCACGTCGTCGTCCGTCATCGGTATCTCGCCCCGGCGGATGCGACGCGCCAGCTGCGTGCCCTCCTCGACGATCAGGGCGTACGCGCTGATGTGGTCCGGCCCGGCGCCCAGCGCGGCGTCCAGCGACGCCCGCCAGTCGTCGTCCGACTCGCCCGGCGTGCCGTAGATCAGGTCCAGGTTGACGTGCTCGAAGCCCGCCGCGCGGGCCTCCGCCACGCACGCCTCGGGACGCCCCGGCGTGTGGGTACGGTCCAGCACACGCAGCACATGCTGCTTCGCGCTCTGCATGCCGAAGGAGACGCGGTTGAAGCCGCCGTCCCGGAGCGTGGCGAGATACGCCGGGTCGACGGACTCCGGATTCGCCTCCGTCGTGACCTCCGCGTCCGACGCCAGCCCGAACTCGTCCCGGATCGCCCCCAGCATCCGTACGAGATCGTCGGCTGCCAGCAGCGTGGGCGTACCGCCCCCGACGAAGACCGTGCGGACCTCGCGCGGGTCGTCGCCGAGGACCTTGCGGGCCAGGCGGATCTCGTCGATCAGGGTGTCGGCGTAGTTGTCGCGGGAGGCGAGGACGCCGCCCGTGCCGCGCAGCTCGGTCGCCGTGTAGGTGTTGAAGTCGCAGTAGCCGCAGCGGGTCGCGCAGTACGGGACGTGCAGGTAGAACCCGAGGGGGCGGTCCGCGGCCCCGGCGAGCGCGGGCGCGGGCAGCGCGCCGTCGTCGGGGACGGGCTCGCCGTCGGGGAGTGCGGAAGGCATGTCCTCCATTGTCCAGCACCCGAATGACGTACTACTCCGCCTGCAGGACCAGCAGGGCCAGGTCGTCCTCCGGCGGGCGCCCGCCGAAGTCGTGCACCAGCCGTTTGATCCGCTCCGCGATCAGCTCGGCGCTCAGCCCCGCGCAGCCGGCCAGTGCCGTCGCCAGCCCGTCCCCGTCGTCGAACTGGCGCGAGCCGCAGCGCCGCTCGGTCACGCCGTCCGTGACGCACAGCAGGCTGTCGCCGGGCCGCAGCTCGAACGTCTCACTCGTGTACGTCTCGTCCTCGACGACCCCGAGGAGGGTCTGCGGCTGCGCGGCCGTACGGACGTCGCCGTCGGAGCCGAGGAGCAGCGGCAGGGGGTGTCCGGCGGAGGCGAGGGTGCAGCGGACTCCGCCGTCGAAGGGGACCAGCTCGCCGTAGAGGAGGGACAGGAAGCGGGTCTGCGGGCCGTCGCCGGGGCCGACCGGGCCCACCAGGGCGCGGGCGGCCGCGTCCGCGGCCTCCGTGGCGTCGTCGAGGAGGAGCTGGTTGAGGCGGTCGAGGACGTCGGCGACGCGGTAGCCCTCGCGGGCCAGCAGCCGCAGCCAGGGGCGGGCCAGGCCGATGACGACGGCGGCCTCGGGGCCCTTGCCCTGGACGTCGCCGACGGCGAAGCACCAGCGGCCGTCGCCGGCCGGGAACAGGTCGTAGAAGTCGCCGCTCGGTCCGCCCTTGTCGCAGGGCTCGTAGACGAGGGCACTGCGTACGCCGGGGATCTCGGCGACGGCGCCGGGCAGCAGTCCGCGCTGGAGTACGGCACTGATGGTGGCCTGCCGGGCGTACTGCCGGGCCGCGCCGATGGCGAGCGCCACGCGGCGGCTGAGGTCCTCGACGAGCCCGGTGATCTCGTCCGGGAACCGCGGGACGCCGACCCGCCCGATGACGAGCGTGCCGAGCGGCCGCCCACCGGCGACCAGCCGGTACGCCAGGGCGGCCCCCTCCGCTTCGTGGCCCTCCTCCCCGGCCTGCTCGCCTCCCGCGCCGGACGCCGCCGCGGCACCGGAAACGTCCCGCCCGGCGAGCGCACGGCTGTCGGCCTGCGCCCCAGGAATGTCAAGGGCCTTACCAGCCCCAGCACCATCCGCCCCGCGGACCCCGAGACCCTCTCCAGGCCACGGATAAGCCACCGGCCCCGCCGATAACCCGTCCGACGGACGCGGCGGTTCCTGCTCCAGGCACCGGCGGAGTTCCTCGATGCGTTCCTCGCTGCTGTGCCAGACCCGGGCCAGCCGCGGCCCGGGCGCCCCGGTGGCGTCGCCCCAGCCACCCCGGCCGCCCAGCGCCTCGTCCTCCAGCCACACCGCGCACCAGTCGGCCAGCCGCGGCACGATCAGCTGGCCGGTGAGCGCGGCGACGAGGTCCTCGTCGAGCTGTCCGGCGAGCAGGTCGGAGGCCTCGGCGAGGAAGGACAGCGCGCCCCGGCCCAGCCAGTCCCGGTCCCGCTCGGACCGATGGGGCTCGGGCGCGAGGAGTTCGGCACCGGGAAAGCCCGTCCGTTCCAGGGCGTCGGCGTCCGCGCTCCCCTCGGCCGGCACCCGCGCCCACACCGTCTTGGCGCCCCGGCGATAGCTGACGCCCCAGGCCTCGGACATCGCGGAGACGAGGCGCAGCCCGCGGCCGTACTCCGCGGCCTCGTACGCCGCTTCGCTCTCCCCGTCGCGCGGCGCACGCGAGGGGTGGTGGTCGCAGACCTCCACGACGACGGCGCCCGACTCGGGCTGCAGGCAGCAGACCAGCTCGACGTCGGTGCCGGCGTGCACCACGGCGTTGGTGACGAGCTCACTGACGACGACCATGGCGTCATGGGCCAGCCGGTCGGTCAGCCGGTCCGCGCCGGGCAGCCCGAGACCCGCCCACTGCTGGAACGCCACCCGCAGCAGACCGCGCGCGGCGCCCGGCGCGAGCGGGCCGCCGTGCAGGGTGGCGCGCATCCGTGCGGCGTCCTGCGGCCCACCCTCGTACGCCGGCGGGTCAAAGGCGTGCGCAGGCACATCAGAGGCAAGGGAAACGGTCTCCCGCTGCGCCGGAATGGCCCCCATCTACAGCTCCCCGAGCAGTTCGGACGAATACGCCTCGATCGTTGCCGACAGGGTGACAGATGAGGCACGCCCATAAGCGCGGAGTTACCGAAGTGGGCCGCCATGGGCGGGAACCGTGCTACGGGTGCGTTCGAAGCCCGACAGAAGCCGGACAGATTCGAGCACCCGCAGACGGACCCGACACTTCCCGGAGGACCGGCCGCTACGCCTCCCGCGTCCCGGCGTACATCTCGTCCAGCAGGTGCTGGTACTCCCGCTCGACGACCGGCCGCTTCAGCTTCAGGCTCGGCGTGATCTCGCCGTGCTCCACGTCCAGGTCCCGCGGCAGCAGCCGGAACTTCTTGACCGTCTGCCACCGCTGCAGCCCGGCATTGAGCTGCTGCACGTACCCGTCGACCATCTCGACCGTGGCCGGCGCGGCAACGACCTCGGCGTACGACTTGCCCTCCAGCCCGTTCTCCTTGGCCCACTGCAGGATCGACGGCTCGTCGAGCGCGATCAGCGCGGTGCAGAAGTTCCGGTCCGCGCCGTGCACGAGGATGTTGGAGACGTACGGACACACCGACTTGAACGACCCCTCGATCTCGGTCGGCGACACGTACTTGCCGCCCGAGGTCTTGAACAGGTCCTTCTTCCGGTCGGTGATCCGCAGATATCCGTCGGGCGACAGCTCGCCGATGTCACCGGTGTGGAACCAGCCGTCGGCCTCCAGCACCTCGGCGGTCTTCTCGGGCAGCCCGTGGTAGCCCTCCATGATCCCGGGGCCGCGCAGCAGGATCTCGCCGTCCTCCGCGATGCGGACCTCCGTGCCGGGCAGCGGCTTGCCGACCGTGCCCGTCCGGTAGGCCTCGCCGGGGTTGACGAAGGACGCCGCGGAGGACTCCGTGAGCCCGTAGCCCTCCAGGATGTGGATGCCGGCGCCGGAGAAGAAGAATCCGATCTCCGGGGCCAGCGCGACCGACCCCGACACACACGCCCGCAGCTGCCCGCCGAAGGCCTCCCGCAGCTTGGAGTAGACGAGCGCGTCGGCGACCTTGTGCTTGGCGCCGAGCCCGAAGGGGACGGACGCGGTACCGGTGCGGCGGAAGTTGTCCTGCGAGACCTTGGCGTACTCGCGGGCGACGCCGGCCGCCCACTGGAAGATCTTGTACTTGGCGGGGCCGCCGGCCCGGGCCTTCGCGGCGACGCCGTTGTAGACCTTCTCGAAGATGCGGGGCACGGCCGCCATGTACGTCGGCTGCACCACCGGCAGATTCTCGATGATCTTGTCGACCCGCCCGTCGACCGCGGTGACGTGCCCGACCTCGATCTGCCCGGAGGTGAGCACCTTGCCGAAGACATGCGCGAGCGGCAGCCACAGGTACTGCACGTCCTCCGCACTGATCAGCCCGGTCGCGGCGGTCGCCTTCGCCATGTACGACCAGTTGTCGTGCGGGAGGCGGACACCCTTGGGCCGGCCGGTGGTGCCGGAGGTGTAGATCAGGGTGGCCAGCTGGTCCTTGGTGATCGCGCCGACCCGCTCCTTGATCAGGTCGGGGTCCTTCTCCAGCCGGGCCGCGCCCCGGGCCTCCAGATCGGCGAGGCTGAGCACCCAGTCGCCGGTCTCCACGCCGTCGGCGTCGATGACCACGACATGCGTGAGCCCGGGCAGCTCGGCGCGCTTCTCCTGCGCCTTGGCCAGCTGCTCGGCGTTCTCCGCGACGAGGACCCGGCTGCCGGAGTCGGCGAGGATGAACGCCGACTCGTCGGCGTTGGTCTGCGGGTAGATCGTGGTGGTGGCCGCGCCCGCGCACATGATGCCGAGGTCGGCGAGGATCCACTCGATCCGGGTGGCGGAGGCCAGGGCGACCCGCTGCTCCGGCTGGACGCCCAGCTCGATCAGCCCGGCGGCGATCGCGTACACCCGCTCGGCGGTCTGTCCCCAGCTCAGGGACTTCCAGTCGTCCGGCCCCTGGCCGGAGGCCGGCGGGACCGGGTAGCGGTATGCCTCGGCGTCCGGTGTGGCCGCCACGCGCTCCAGGAAGAGGCCCGCGACGGACGGCGGACGGTTCTCGATCAAAGTCTGTGTGTCGCTCACGACATCCTCCGGGGCCCGCGACAGTGCGGCTGGCTCAGGGCGGCATGCGCCTTCGGTGCGGCAGTTTTCACTCGCGCGCTGTTGTTTAACTCGCGAGTAACTATCGAGCAGGGATCAGGGTAGAGGCCGACCGGCCACTGCGTAAGACTCCGCGCTTTGTCACTTCCTCCAGAAGGACGGCCGTATGCATGCAACAGGGGCCCGCCGTCGTGGACGGCAGGCCCCTGTTGCGCATGATTTGTGAGGTATTCGTTTGTTACCGGCGGCTACTTCTTGCCCTTGGCCGATCCCGCGCTGTCATCGCTGGAGAGCACCGCGATGAAGGCCTCCTGCGGAACCTCCACGGAACCCACCATCTTCATCCGCTTCTTGCCTTCCTTCTGCTTCTCCAGCAGCTTCCGCTTACGGGAGATGTCACCGCCGTAGCACTTGGCGAGGACGTCCTTGCGGATGGCGCGGATGGTTTCGCGGGCGATCACCCGGGAACCGATGGCGGCCTGCACCGGCACCTCGAAGGCCTGCCGCGGGATCAGTTCCTTGAGCTTGGCGACGAGCCGCACGCCGTACGCGTACGCCTGGTCCTTGTGGGTGATCGCCGAGAAGGCGTCGACCTTGTCGCCGTGCAGCAGGATGTCGACCTTGACGAGGCTGGAGGTCTGCTCGCCGGTGGGCTCGTAGTCCAGCGAGGCATACCCGCGGGTCTTGGACTTCAGCTGGTCGAAGAAGTCGAAGACGATCTCGGCCAGCGGCAGGGTGTACCGGATCTCGACCCGGTCCTCGGACAGGTAGTCCATGCCGAGGAGGGTGCCGCGCCGGGTCTGGCACAGCTCCATGATCGAGCCGATGAACTCGGTCGGCGCGAGGATCGTGGCGCGTACGACCGGCTCGTACACCTCGTTGATCTTGCCCTCGGGGAACTCGCTCGGGTTGGTGACGGTGTGCTCGCTGCCGTCCTCCATCACGACCCGGTAGACCACGTTCGGCGCGGTCGCGATCAGGTCGAGGCCGAACTCGCGCTCCAGCCGCTCCCGGATCACGTCGAGGTGCAGCAGGCCCAGGAAGCCGACGCGGAAGCCGAAGCCGAGGGCGGCGGAGGTCTCCGGCTCGTAGACGAGGGCGGCGTCGTTGAGCTGGAGTTTGTCGAGGGCCTCACGCAGCAACGGGTAGTCGGAGCCGTCCAGCGGATACAGGCCGGAGAAGACCATCGGCTTGGGGTCCTTGTAGCCACCGAGCGCCTCCGTGGCGCCCTTGGCCTGGCTGGTGACGGTGTCACCGACCTTGGACTGCCGGACGTCCTTCACACCCGTGATCAGGTAACCGACCTCGCCGACGCCGAGCCCGTCCGCCGGGAGCATCTCGGGCGAGCTGACGCCGATCTCCAGCAGCTCGTGCGTCGCGTTCGTGGACATCATCCGGATCCGCTCACGCTTGTTGAGCTGCCCGTCGATCACACGCACGTACGTCACTACACCGCGGTAGGAGTCGTAGACCGAGTCGAAGATCATGGCCCGCGCGGGCGCGTCCGCGACACCGACGGGCGCCGGGATCTCGGCGACCACCTTGTCGAGCAGGGCCTCGACGCCGAGTCCGGTCTTGGCGGAGACCTTCAGCACGTCGTCCGGCTCACACCCGACCAGGTTGGCGAGCTCCTCGGCGAACTTCTCCGGCTGCGCGGCCGGCAGGTCGATCTTGTTCAGTACGGGGATGATCGTGAGGTCGTTCTCCATCGCCAGGTACAGGTTGGCGAGGGTCTGCGCCTCGATGCCCTGGGCGGCGTCGACGAGGAGGATGGTCCCCTCGCAGGCGGCGAGCGACCGCGAGACCTCGTACGTGAAGTCGACGTGCCCTGGGGTGTCGATCATGTTGAGGATGTGCGTGTTGCCCTTGTCGTGGGTCGGCGCCCAGGGCAGGCGCACGGCCTGGGACTTGATCGTGATGCCGCGCTCGCGCTCGATGTCCATCCGGTCGAGGTACTGAGCACGCATCTGCCGCTGCTCGACCACACCGGTCAGCTGGAGCATCCGGTCGGCGAGCGTGGACTTGCCGTGGTCGATGTGCGCGATGATGCAGAAATTGCGGATCAGAGCCGGGTCGGTACGGCTCGGCTCGGGCACATGGTTAGGGGTCGCGGGCACGCAGGGTCCTGATTCTTGAGGTATCCGCAGGTAACGGTCTCGGGTCGGATCGATACGTAGTCTCCATGGTCCCACGGGCCGGGACCGGCGACCGGTTTGGGCCACCAAGAGGGCCACTGGTAGCCTGGGTGGCTGTGCCTCATGCCCTCTCAGCGCGAGGCGCACCCCAAGAAAATCACCGGTGCGGGTCCCGTGCGGCCTCGTGCCAGAACCTGAAAAGGCTCATTCGTGGCGAACATCAAGTCCCAGATCAAGCGGATCAAGACCAACGAGAAGGCTCGGCTGCGCAACAAGGCCGTCAAGTCCTCCCTGAAGACCGCGATCCGCAAGGCCCGTGAGGCTGCTGCCGCGGGTGACGTCGAGAAGGCCACCGAGTACCAGCGCGCTGCCGCGCGTCAGCTCGACAAGGCCGTCTCCAAGGGCGTCATCCACAAGAACCAGGCCGCCAACAAGAAGTCGGCGCTGGCTTCCAAGGTCGCTGCCCTCAAGGGCTGAACCTCTCATCTGGTCTGATCGTCGGCAGGACCCAGAGCGGGCCCTCTCTCATCCGCTCCCGACCGGCACCCCGAGTCCGTACGCGGCCTGCGTTCGCCACGCGGGTACGGGCTCACCAGCTTGAACCGAAGGCCCCGGCACCTCGCTCTTCCCCGGAGCGGGCGCCGGGGCCTTCGGTGTGAGCGGGCCGAGCGGGCCGATGCGCGGTCACGACCAGAAGTCGTTGCCCTTGTCGATGTCCGCGACGCACTCGTCGAGATCGCTCATCTTGTCTCCGACGATCCGGAAGACGATCGCTCCGTCCTCGTCGAGGCGCTTGCCCTGGCGCTCCGCCGTGATGTGATGCACGGCAACCGCGTGACCCCGGCCGTCGACGAGTACGGTGCGCAGCTCGACCTGCATCGTCCCCGCCGTCTCCTGGAAGAGCCGGCCGTACATGTCGATGACCGCGTCCTGCCCCTTGAAGTCACCCGACAGGGGGTGGCTGCCGGGCACATGGTGCGTGCAGTCCGACGTCATCAGCCCTCGCAGGGCGTCCATGTCACCACGCGTGAAGGCCTCGTAGCCCTTGCGGACGAGAGTTGCGTGCGGGTGCTCAGCCATGCCTGATCGCCACCTTTCCCATGTCCGGCGATGTACGGCTGATACACCCGATTCTCCTCCGTTCACCCCGTCACTGCCGCCAGGGAACACTGGGAACGTGGGGGAATGCCTGGAAAAACGCCGGGGAACTATGCCCGCCCTCTCGACCGAGCCGCCCGCGCGATCGTCACGACCGCCTTCTCCAGGGCGTACTCGGGATCGTCCCCGCCGCCCTTCACCCCGGCATCGGCCTCGGCAACCGCCCGCAGGGCGACCGCGACCCCGTCCGGCGTCCACCCCCGCATCTGCTGCCGCACCCGGTCGATCTTCCACGGCGGCATACCCAGTTCCCGCGCGAGATCGGCCGGCCGCCCGCCGCGCGCCGAGGACAGCTTCCCGATCGCCCGCACCCCCTGCGCGAGCGCACTCGTGATCAGCACCGGCGCCACTCCGGTCGCCAGCGACCAGCGCAGCGCCTCCAGGGCCTCCGCCGCCCGCCCCTCGACCGCCCGGTCGGCGACCGTGAAGCTCGATGCCTCGGCCCGCCCGGTGTAGTACCGCCCGACCACCGCCTCGTCGATGGTCCCCTCGACGTCCGCGGTCAGCTGGGACACCGCGGACGCCAACTCCCGCAGATCGCTCCCGACGGCGTCGACGAGCGCCTGGCAGGCCTCGGGCGTGGCCGACCGCCCGAGCGCACGGAACTCACTTCTGACAAAGGCCAGCCGGTCCGCCGGCTTCGTCATCCTGGGGCAGGCCACCTCCCGCGCGCCCGCCTTGCGCGCGGCGTCCAGCAGCCCCTTGCCCTTGGCTCCGCCCGCGTGCAGCAGCACGAGGGTGATCTCCTCGGCGGGCGTCCCCAGATACGCCTTCACGTCCTTGATCGTGTCGGCGGACAGGTCCTGCGCATTGCGTACGACGACGACCTTGCGCTCCGCGAAGAGCGACGGGCTGGTCAGCTCCGCGAGTGTGCCGGGCTGCAGCTGGTCCGGCGTCAGGTCACGTACGTCCGTGTCGGCGTCGGCGGCCCTGGCGGCGGCCACCACCTCCTGCACGGCACGGTCGAGCAGGAGGTCCTCCTGGCCCACGGCAAGCGTCACGGGGGCGAGAGGGTCGTCATTCGCAGTCTTCCTGGCCATCGCGACAAGCATCCCACGGGCCACTGACAACGGGGTCCGGGCCAAGGGGGCCACGCCACGGGGTGCCACACGTCAAGGTTGGGCCACGCCAAGGAGGCCACGCCACGGGAGACGACCGCGCCAAGGAGGCCACGCCAAGGGAGACCACGCCAACCGGATCCGCGCCACTCCGCCCGGCAGGGCTACGGTTCCTCCCGCCACCCGTCCCACTCCCCCGCGAACTCGTCCAGCTCGCCGGGATCCAGCCGCCCCTCCTCGTCCCGCAGCACGACCAGCCACTGCGCGTCCTCGGCGTCGTCCTCACCGGCCAGCGCGTCCCGCAGCAGTCGCGGCTCCTCGTCCAGCCCGAACCGCTCCCCGAGCGCCTGGGCCACCTCTTCCGCGGCATCGCGGTCCGGCAGCACCAGCACATGTCTCGCATCACTCACGGCAGCCATTTTCCGGCACCGCTCCCGGAATCGAACAAGCAGGTCAGCCCGCCCGGCCGGGATGCCGCACGGCAGGCACCCGGTCCAGCTCGATCCCGAACCGCTCCCGGTACACCGCGAGCACCTCCTCGTCCCCGGCGAGCTCCCGCTCGTCGCGCTTCCCGTCGGCTGCCGTCACCTTGAGCCGCCGCCCGCTCAGCGTGATCCGCCCACCGTCCTCCGTGACCCGCGAGCAGACCAGCGACTTCCCGAAATGCGACTCCGGCGACGTGCTGTGCCACCAGGCCCCGGTCACGAAGTCTCCGAGCACCCGCGGCCGCAGATCCAGCCGGTACACGGGGTTGCCGTCCCTGACGACGTCCAGGTCGGCCGCCCCGGCCGCACCCGCAGCGCCCGGGCCGCCCCGTACGCCCGCCGCGTCCGGCCCCGCCTCGACGATCCGGAAGATCCCACCGGGATCCGTCTGTTCGCGGGTCTCCTCGAAGGCCAGCGGATAGTGGAAGTGCGCACCGAACCCGACGTCGGCGAGCCACTCGCCCGCGTCGACCGTCCGCACCCGCAGCGCGAGGTGGTCGTACGGGATCCCAAGCCGCCTCCCCTCCCCGTACACGCGTCCCGCCAGCAGCGTCACGTCGTACCCCAGCGCGCCGAGCAGCGCGCCGAACGCCCCGTTCAGTTCGTAGCAGAACCCGCCGCGCCGCGCCCCCACCACCTTGTCCAGCAGCCGCTTCTCCTCCAGCACGATCTTCTCGCCGAGGTGGATCGACAGGTTCTCGAAGGGCACGGTCTGCAGATGGCGCAGATGCAGTTCGCGCAGAACGTCGACGGTGGGCCAGGCCGGGTTTGCGACCCCCAGGCGGCGGAGGTAGGCATCAACCTGTGCGGAGTTCATGCCTTCAGTCTCGCGCCACGCGCAACTCCGCGCCCGCACCGACGACCGCCATCGCCCCGTCCAGATCCGTCCGCAGCACCGCCGCTCCCCCGTCCCGCAGCGCAGCGACCGTGCTGGGAGCGGGATGTCCGTAGGCGTTGTCCGCACCGCAGGAGATCAGCGCCAGTCGCGGGGCCGCCCGGCGTATCAGGTCCGGGTCCTGGTAGGCGGAGCCGTGGTGGGCCACCTTGAGCACGTCCACGCCGCCCAGCACCCCGGCCGCCGGTGACCGCAACAAGGCCTGCTGGGCCGGGGGTTCGAGGTCCCCGAGCAGCAGCATCCGCAGCCCTCCCGACCGTACGAGCAGGGCGACACTGGCATCGTTCGGACCGTCCGGGACCGGTGCCGGACGCGGCGGCGGCCACAGCACCTGCCAGGACAGGTCCCCGGTGCGCCGCTGCTCCCCCGCGAGGGCATGCCGGACCGGAATCCCCCGGGCAGCCGCCTGTCTTCTGACGAACTCCGCCTGGTCCGAGGGTTCTTCGAACCCCGTCGTCTCGACCGCCCCCACCGCCCGCCCCCGCAGAACGCCGGGCAGCCCGGCCACATGGTCGGCGTGGAAGTGGGTGAGGACCACCAGGGGGATCCTGGTGATGCCGAGGTCGCGCAGGCACCGGTCGACCAGCCTCGGGTCCGGGCCCGCATCCACGACGACCCCGGTTCCCTCGCCCGCCGCGAGCACCGTCGCGTCGCCCTGCCCCACGTCGCACATCGCCAGCCGCCAGCCCGGCGGCGGCCAGCCCGTGATCACCCTGGTCAGCGGCGGCGGCTGCACCACGGCCAGCGCCAGCAGCGCCCCGCAGGCCGCGCACAGCCACGGGTGCCTCAGCAGCCGCCGGCCGACGACCACGACGCCCACCGTGACCAGGGCGAGCAGTGCCGCCCCGGCCCAGCTGCCCGGCCAGTCCACTCCGGCGCCGGGCAGCGCCGCCCCGGTCCGGGCGACGTCCGCGATCCACCCGGCAGGCCAACTCGCGCCCCACGCCAGCGCCTTGGCCACCGGCATCGCCACCGGCGCTGCCGCGAGTGCCGCGAAGCCCAGTACCGTGGCCGGCGCGATCGCGAACTCCGCGAGCAGGTTGCAGGGCACCGCCACCAGGCTCACCCGCGCCGACAACACCGCGACGACCGGCGCGCACAGCGCCTGCGCCGCGCCCGCCGCGGCCAGCGCCTCGGCGAGCCTGGGCGGCACCCGGCGCCGTTGCAGCGCGGCGCTCCAGCGAGGCGCGAGGGTGAGCAGAGCGCCGGTGGCCAGCACCGACAGCAGGAAGCCGTAACTGCGGGCCAGCCAAGGGTCGTACAGCACCAGCAGCAGCACTGCCATGGCCAGTGCCGGGATCAGCGATCTGCGGCGACCGGTCGCCAGGGCGAGCAGTGCCACGGCTCCGCAGGCCGCGGCCCGCAGCACGCTCGGGTCGGGTCTGCACACGACCACGAAGCCCAGCGTGAGCGCTCCGCCGAGCACCGCGGTCGCCCGGAGCGGGATGCCGAGCCGGGGTGCGAGGCCACGGCGCTCACTGCGCTGCGCCAGGCCGGGCGGCCCCAGGAGCAGGGCGAGAATGATCGTGAGGTTGTTCCCGGACACGGCGAGTGTGTGCGCGAGGTCGGTCTCCTTGAAGGCCTCGTCCAGCTCCGGTGTGATCCGCGAGGTGTCCCCGACGACCAACCCCGGCAACAGCGCACGCGCGTCCGCCGGCAGTCCGTCGGTGGCCTCCCGCAGCCCCTGACGCAACCGCCCCGCGAGCCGTTGCGCCCCCGACGGCTCCCCCACCACCTCGGGCACCGGCTGATCCCGGACCCGCAGCACCGCCGCGATCCGGTCGCCGCCCACCGCAGCGGGCGCCAGCCGCCCGGTCACCCTGACCCGCGTGGAGGGCAGCAGCTTGAGCCACTCACGCCCGGCACCCCGCTCGGCGTCGACGATCACCAGTACCGGTGTCCGCGTCACCGTCGGCGTCCCTGGCGTCACCTCCACGCCTCGCACCTGCGCGTGCAGCAGCACGGAGGCCGGAGCCAGGCGATTTCCCGAGACGCGGGGCCGGGTCAGCCGGGGATCGGAGGTGACCTCCACCTCGGCGGACACCCAGGCGAACTGCCGCGCCAGCCCCGGCACCGGCCCCCGGCGCAGGTCCGCCCCGTGCAGCCCGGCCGACGCTGCGGCCGCGGCGACACAGAGCAGCACGGCGGCGACCGGGACACGCGGCCGCGGCCGCTCGACCGCCGGACGCCGGTCTCTTCCGCCCCATCGGCCTCTTTCACCCCTTCCGACCCGCCGCCGGAGCAGCAGCCCACCGGCCACGGCCAGGCAGGTGACCACGACACCGGTGAGCAGTCCCGGCGCGGCATGCAGCGCCAACGCCGCGGTCGCCCACGCCGCGAGGGCGGGCGGTACGAGGCGGAGGTCCGTCGGGCCCTCCTGCCGCGGATGGGCGGCTCCCAGCCGCTTGCCGGAGGCCGCGTGCACGGCTCGACGGGCGACGAGAGAAACGCCCTGGCCTTGCTCCTGCTCCTGCTCCTGCTCCTGCTCCTGCCTCATGGCCGTACCAGATCCCGCAGGTCGGCGAACCGTCGCTCGCCGATGCCGTTGACCTCCCGCAGTTCGTCCACCGAGCGGAAGCCACCGTGCTGCGTGCGGTAGTCGATGATGTGCTGCGCGAGCACGGGGCCGACGCCGGGCAGCGTGTCGAGCTGTTCCACCGTGGCGGTGTTCAAGGAGACGGGTCCCGCCGGGACCCCGGGTGCTGCTCCCGCGGGTACTCCGGCGGGGGCACCCGGTGCCGACACGGGTGGGGGTCCGCCGACGACCACTTGCTCACCGTCCACGAGGAGGCGTGCGCGGTTGAGGCCGTCGATGTCCGTGCCGGGACGCACCCCACCGGCCGCGCGCAGTGCGTCGGCGACCCGCGAACCGGCCGGCAGCCGGTGAATCCCGGGTTCGCGCACCTTTCCGCTGACGTCCACCACGATCTCGGCAACGGGCGTGCCGGTGGCGCCGGCCGGGCCTGGCGGCGAGCCCGACGCGGCAGGCTCGGCCTCCTGAACTCCGTACGGAGCCGCCGCCTTGACCACCTCGGGCGCCTGCACGGACTGCGTCCGCCCCGTCCAGAAGTGCTGCACGGCGAAGCCGGCGGCGACGACGAGCACCACGGTGAGCGCAAGCACGCTCCGCCGCTCCAGGCCACACCTCGCCTGCAACCACAGCGGCATCCGCTCCCGCACGGCAAGTCCGGCCCGCTCCCGCCAGGACCCGGCCCCCGCCCCGACAGGCGCAGTTGACGTCTCCTCGCCACCGGGGTTCGCCTCCGGCCCCCTGGCCTCCCCAGAACTTGACCGCTCCTCGACCGGAGGCCCCGCTCCCGACTCCCGCCATTCCCCGGCCCGTTCGGCGAAGAGCACCTCGGCCCGTCGACGGAGTTCCTCTGCGGACGC
Organism: Streptomyces sp. NPDC127197; assembly: GCF_042672405.1. NCBI lineage: Bacteria > Bacillati > Actinomycetota > Actinomycetes > Kitasatosporales > Streptomycetaceae > Streptomyces > Streptomyces sp. NPDC127197. The sequence continues at coordinate 83,645 of NZ_JBHXVG010000013.1, forward strand.
ATGCCGACTGCGGCTCCGGCCCCGCGCCGGTGGACGGCGACGGTGATGGCGATGACGATGGAGGGTACGGCCGTCGGAGGCGGGACCTCGGCCCGGTCCGCTGGTGACGGATGCTGCGCGAGTGCGTGATCGAAGTGCCATGCGACGAGGATCCGGCACTGCCGCACCCTCGCGATGATCTTGCTCAATTCCCGGGGACTACCGCCCAGTTGTGGAAAACCTCGCCACCCACACGGGTGAACACAGCGTGCCGACGCCCCCTCACCGCGGCGACACCACAACGCCCAGCAACCCGGGCCCCGTATGCGCCCCGATCACCGCCCCCACCTCACTCACATGCAGGTCGGCCAGCCCCGGAACCCGCGCCCGCAAGCGGTCCGCCAGGGCCGACGCGCGGTCGGCCGCGGCGAGATGGTGGACGGCGATGTCGACCTGCGCACCGCCCGCCCGCTCGGCCGCGATCTCCTCCAGCCGGGCGATCGCCTTCGACGCCGTGCGGACCTTCTCCAGGGGTTCGATACGGCCGCCGTTCAGCTGGAGCAGCGGCTTCACGGCGAGCGCGGAGCCGAAGAGCGCCTGCGCGGTGCCGATCCGGCCGCCGCGGCGCAGATAGTCGAGGGTGTCGACATAGAAGTAGGCGGACGTCCCGTCGGCCCGTTTCTCCGCGGCCGTGACCGCCTCGTCCACCGTGCCGCCCGCGTCCACCGCGTCCGCCGCGGCCAGCGCGCAGAAGCCGAGCGCCATCGCGATCATCCCGGTGTCCACCACGCGCACCGGCACCGGAGCCTCCCGTGCCGCCAGGACCGCCGCGTCGTAGGTGCCGGACAGTTCGGCGGACAGGTGCAGGGAGACGATGCCGGTGGCGCCGGCCTCGGCGACCTTGCGGTAGGTCTCGGCGAAGAGTTGGGGGCTGGGGCGTGAGGTGGTGACGGGGCGTCGCTTCTGGAGCGCCTGGGCCAGGGAGCGGGTCGAGATCTCGGTGCCCTCCTCGAGGGCCCGGTCACCGAGGACCACGGTCAGGGGCACCGCGGTGATGCCATGGCGCTCCATCGTCCGTGGCGGCAGGTAGGCCGTTGAATCGGTGACGATCGCGACATGGCGGGACATGAGCTGGAGGTTACCTGGCGTAGCGCCCGGGCGGCAGCCCGGCCCTCTCACCTGTGCCGGGGCCGGCCTCGGCTCGCCACGGAAACGGGCGGGAGCGGGAGGTTCAGGTCGTGCTCTCGGGGCGGGGCTTCTTCTGCCAGGGGTAGGTGGGGCGCGGGCCCGGCGGGGTGATGGCGGGGCGTGTCGGTTCCTCGGCCGTGTTCGGCTGCGGGGTTTCCGGCCAGGTCTGCTGGGGCGCCGCCGCGTCGGCCGCCGGTGCCTCCGGCCACGGGGGCGGCGTCGCCGAGGTGTCGGAGGTGGTCCAGTGCCGCAGGGCGCCGGCCTCGACGTCGATCTGTGTGCTCAGGGAGTCCAGGTCGTCGTCCGCGAAGCGGTGGGCCCGGTCGCGGGCGGCCCAGCGCAGTGAGTCGGCCGACCGTGTGATGCGCTCGGTGCGCTCGCGCAGCGTGGGCAGCCGCTCGGCGAGCGTCGTCCGGTCCGGTTCGGACTCCAGGCGCCTGAGTTCGTCGTCCAGTTCGTGCCCGTGCGCGCTGAGCCGTTGGAAGAGACCGAGGGCCTCCTTCAGGGATTCGTCCTCGGCCGCACCCGCGTGCAGCGCGTCCTGGGTGGCCCGCATCGATGTCCGCAGTGACAGCCGCAGCTGGGCGATCTCGCCCGCGGGGCCGGGCTGGGCGAAGGACTTGGCTCGCAGCGTGTGGTCCTCGACGGTGCGGCGGGCCTGCGTGATGGTGCGGTCCACGCCGCGCTTGGCGGCGCCGACGACCTTCACGGTGGCATAGGCGCCGAGCACCACAAAGAGCACGAGGAGAAGGGCGAACACTGCGAACACTGCTTCCACGATGCTCCTCCTCAACCCCGCCGCGGCCGGCACCGCGTCGCTCTTCAACGGTAAACGAGGCGGGCAGGCCCGGAGTTCCAGGAGAACCCCGAACCTGCCCGCACAGAACCCCGAACCTCCCCGCACGGACCAGCGAACCAGCCCTTAGGGGACGACCGTCAGCCGCAGCCGCCTACGCCGGAACGATGTTCACCAGCTTCGGCGCCCGCACGATCACCTTGCGGATCCCGGCCCCGCCCAGCGCGGCGACGACCTTCTCGTCGGCCAGTGCCGCCTTCTCCAGCTCCTCCTCGGAGATGGCCGGCGACACCTCCAGCCGCGCCTTGACCTTTCCCTTGACCTGCACGACACAGGTCACGGTCTCGTCGACCACGTACGCCGGGTCGGCGACGGGGAAGTCCTGGTGCACCACCGAATCGGTGTGCCCCAGCTTCCGCCACAGCTCCTCGGCGATGTGCGGCGCCAGCGGCGCGACCATCAGCACCAGCGGCTCGGCGACAGACCGCGGCACCGGGCCTCCCGCCTTGGTCAGGTGGTTGTTCAGCTCGGTGACCTTGGCGATGGCGGTGTTGAACCGCATGCCCTCCAGGTCCCCGCGCACACCGTCGATCGCCTTGTGCAGCGCCCGCAGCGTCTCCTCGTCGGGCTCCCCGTCGACGACCGTCACCTCACCGGTGGCCTCGTCGACGATGTTGCGCCACAGCCGCTGCAGCAGCCGGAACTGGCCCACCACCGCGCGCGTGTCCCACGGCCGGGAGACGTCCAGCGGGCCCATCGCCATCTCGTACAGCCGCAGCGTGTCGGCACCGTACTCGGCGCAGATCTCGTCCGGAGTGACCGCGTTCTTCAGGGACTTGCCCATCTTGCCCAGCAGCCGGGAGACCTTCTCACCCTGGTAGTAGTAAGCGCCGTCGCGCTCCTCCACCTCGGCGGCCGGCACCGCGATACCGCGGCTGTCGCGGTAGACGTAGGCCTGGATCATGCCCTGGTTGAACAGCTTGTGGAACGGCTCCGCCGAGGAGACGTGCCCCAGGTCGTACAGCACCTTGGACCAGAAGCGCGCGTACAGCAGGTGCAGCACGGCGTGCTCGGCGCCGCCCACGTACAGGTCGACGCCGCCGTGCGGCTGACCCTCGCGCGGACCCATCCAGTATTGCTCGATCTCCGGGTCGACCAGCTTCTGGTCGTTGTGCGGGTCCAGGTAGCGCAGCTCGTACCAGCAGGAACCGGCCCAGTTGGGCATGGTGTTGGTCTCGCGCCGGTACTTCTTCGGCCCGTCGCCCAGGTCCAGGGTGACGTTGACCCACTCCTCGTTGCGCGACAGCGGCGTCTCGGGCTGGGTGTCGGCGTCGTCCGGATCGAAGGTGCGCGGCGAATAGTCCTCGACCTCCGGCAGCTCCAGCGGCAGCATCGACTCGGGCAGCGCGTGGGCGATGCCCTCCTCGTCGTAGACGATCGGGAAGGGCTCGCCCCAGTAGCGCTGGCGGCTGAACAGCCAGTCGCGCAGGCGGAAATTGACGGTGCCCTCGCCGATGCCCTTGCGCTCCAGCCACTCGGTGATGCGCGCCTTGGCGTCGACGACGCCCAGGCCGTCCAGGGAGATCTCGTCGTTGGCGGAGTTGACGATCTTCGCGTCGTACGACGAGAAGGCGTCCTCCCATGTCGAGGTGTCCGTACCACGACCGTCGGTCGGCTCGACGATGCAGTGGATCGGCAGCTCGAAGGCGCGCGCGAACTCGAAGTCGCGCTGGTCGCCCGCCGGAACGGCCATGATCGCGCCGGTGCCGTAGCCCATCAGGACGTAGTCGGCGATGAAGACGGGGACCTGCTCGCCGTTGACCGGGTTGGTCGCGTACGCGCCGATGAAGACGCCGGTCTTGTCCTTGGCCTCGGCCTGCCGTTCGACGTCGGACTTCGAGGCGGCCTGCGCGCGGTACGCGGCGACGGCCTCGGCCGGGGTCGCGTGGCCGCCGGTCCACACCTGGTGGGTGCCCTCGGGCCATTCCTGGGGCGTGAACTTCTCGACCAGGGGGTGCTCGGGCGCCAGCACCATGTAGGTCGCGCCGAACAGGGTGTCCGGGCGTGTGGTGAAGACCGTGATGCGCTCGCCGTCGATCGGGAAGTCGACGCGGGCGCCCTCGGAGCGGCCGATCCAGTTGCGCTGCTGCAGCTTGATGGCCTCGGGCCAGTCCAGCTGCTCCAGGTCGTCCAGCAGCCGGTCGGCGTACGCCGTGATGCGCATGTTCCACTGGCGCAGCTTGGCCTTGAAGACGGGGAAGTTGCCGCGCTCGGAGCGGCCGTCGGCGGTGACCTCCTCGTTGGCCAGCACGGTTCCCAGGCCGGGGCACCAGTTGACCGGCGCGTCGGAGGCGTACGCCAGGCGGTACTCACTCAGGACGTCGGCGCGCTCGGCGGCGCTCAGCTCGTTCCAGGAGCGCCCACCGGGCAGCGCGCGCTCGCCGCTGACGAACTGGGCGATCAGCTCGGAGATCGGGCGGGCCTTGTTCGCCTCGTCGTCGTACCAGGAGTTGAAGATCTGCAGGAAGATCCACTGGGTCCACTTGTAGTAGTCCGGGTCGATCGTCGCGAACGACCGGCGCTTGTCGTGGCCCAGGCCCAGCCGGCGCAGCTGGGACTTCATGTTCTCGATGTTGGCCTCGGTGGACACGCGCGGGTGCGTGCCGGTCTGCACGGCGTACTGCTCGGCGGGCAGGCCGAAGGCGTCGAAGCCCAGGGTGTGCAGGACGTTGTGGCCGGTCATCCGCTGGAACCGGGCGAACACATCGGTGGCGATGTAGCCCAGGGGATGGCCGACGTGCAGGCCCGCACCGGAGGGGTACGGGAACATGTCCATGATGAACTTCTTGGGCTTGGCGACCGTCTCGGGGTCACCCGCCAGGTCACCCTCGGGGTTCGGGGCCGCGTAGACACCCTCGGCGTCCCAGAAGTCCTGCCAGCGTGCCTCGATCTCGGCCGCCATGGCGGCCGTGTAGCGGTGCGGCGCGGCCTCCGCCGGCACGGCTGCGGCGGCAGCGGGGTTCGTCTCGCTCATGATCCTCAAAGCTCCATCGATCGTCTCTGCCAGCGGCTGTCACGTCAGGAAACGAAAAATCCCCTCGCACAGGAGGGGACGCCGCGCCGATTCCGGCCCACTCGGTTGACCCGGTGGCCGGGACTGATCAGCGCGGCCCGCTAAGCAGAAGGCGTACGGCACGCATGGCGCCAGGGTACCGCAGCCGTCGAGCGGCCCGCGACGGCCTTTCGGGCACGTCCGGCACCGGTGTCACCCCCGGAACACTGAACAATGGTCAAAGGTTACTTCGCGTAACCGCCGCTAAGGGACATCACAACAAGCTCATTGTCCTTTGATAACAGCGCAATAACTCAAACCTCGTACCCATCGGTATGGCGGCGCCTAGAGTGCGGCACGGGACCGCATTCCCATACCGCTCGGAGTCACCCCATGGACCCTTGTCCTCTTAGCAGCCCGCTTCCCCGGCCGGGCCGGCCGGCCCTCGAGGCGGCCGCTGCCGTTCTGTTGTTCCCGCCCTTCGTCGTGATGTCGGGAGGAATGTCGTGACCACGGACGACAGCACGGCGGACGACTCGTTCGCTTATTTCCTCGACTTCGGCGCGGGCGTCCTGTCACTGGTCTGCCTCAGTTGCTCGGTGATCTGGGGACTCGTCGCCCAGGACCGGATCCTCCTCGACGCCCGCCGACGGATCCTGGCGCAGGCGGTGCACCGGACCACCGCCGTCGCCTCGATCGTCTTCCTGCTGGTCCACATCGTGACCAAGCTGGCCCTGGACCACACCACGTGGATCGCCGCGGTGATCCCCTTCGGGCTCCTCCTCGCCAACGACGACGAGGTCATGGGCAGAGGCTTCCTCATCGGACTCGGCACCCTGGCCGGTCTGATCATGATCTTCGTGGCCATCACCGGCATCCTGCGCAACCGCTTCGCGTCCCCGGCGCCCGTCGCGGCACGCTGGCGGGCCATGCACATGCTCGCCTACCCGGCGTGGTGTGCGGCGCTGGTCCACGGCCTCTACGCGGGTCGCTCGGCAAAGCCGTTCTTCGTGTTCCTGTACGTACTGTCCCTGATCGGCGTCGGGGCGGCCCTCGCGCTGCGCGCGGCGCCCCGCCCCGTCAAGCGCCGGGTCGCCGACCGGATCACCGCGCTCCTGGGAACCGAGCGGGCGCCCCGCCGGGAGCAACTGGAGGAGAGCCGGGCCCGGGCGGGCGAGTCCGCGCTGCCGGGCTACGAGAACCAGCGAGACTCCCAGCCGCGTACGGCGGCACCTTCAGGACCGCTGTACGAGACCGCCGAGCGCCCTGCCCGCCCGGAACCGGCGAACGGTTTCTCGGCGGCGTACCGCGCCGTCTCGGCACCTCCACGCCCCCAGCAGTCCTTCGCAGCCGACCAGACCGCCCGTATGGAGTTGCCGTTCGACGCACAGCCCACGGAGGCGCTCCCGCGCATGGACTCCGGCGGCAGCACGTCCGGATCCTGGCCGATCCCGTCCCCGCCCCCCGTCGGCGAGGCGCCCCCGTCGGCCTACGACCCCCTCCAGGACACGGGATACAACATCCCGGCCTATGGCAATCCGGGCGCCAGCGGGTACGGCGGGAGTGATGTGTACGACACCGGTGAGTCGAACACCCTCAATGACACGTACAACCCGAGTGACACGTACAACAGCGGTCCCACCACTGAAACACTGCCCGGTGCGTCCTACGACTTCGACGCACCGGGTTCGGGCGAAGCTTGGAACACGCCTTCCGGAGGCTATAAGTGAACGAGGCCCTGCCCGACGTCCCAGAAGTCCGCGTGGTCGGTCTTCCCCAGCTCACGTCGGGCTTCGACCTTGTCGAAAGACTCGATCTGCCCATGCACCTGAAGGTGCACGGGCCGCTCGAACCCATGGGCGGCGAGCAGCTCGCGCAGCTCGCCGAACGCATCAACCTCAAGGGCCGCGGCGGCGCGGGCTTCCCCTTCCACAAGAAGCTGCGCTCGGTCGCCGAGTCGGCGATCAAGCGCGGCGTCCGGCCGGTGGTCGTCGTCAACGGCAGCGAGGACGAACCGGCCTGCCGCAAGGACACGGTGCTGATCAACCGTGCCCCGCATCTGATCCTCGACGGCGCCCTGCTGTGCGCCGAGGCACTGGGTGCCCGCACGCTCGTGGTGGGGGTCACCCGTGAGTCCACGCAACGCTCCATGGAGGCCGCGCTCGCCGAACGCGGCCTGAGCAACGGACGCCGATCGGCACTCCGCGCGCGCGTGCAGCGGAATCCGGTCCGTATGGTCACGGGAGCCGCCGCATCCCTGATCCGCTCCATCGACGGCGGCCCGGCGATCCCGCCCGGCCGCAAGATCAGCGCCTCGCAGAGCGGCGTCGGCGGCGCGCCCACACTCCTGTCCAACGCCGAGACGTTCGCCCAGCTGGCGATCGCCGCCCGCATCGGCCCGGAGCGCTACGGCAACACCGGCCTGTACGACGAGCCGGGCACCGTCATGCTCACGGTCTCCGGCGCGGTCGCCCGCCCCATGGTGATCGAGGTCCCCACGGGCGTGCCGCTGCGCTACGTCCTCCAGCTGGCCGGCGCCCCGCCCGTCCCGCAGGGTGTGCTCACCGGCGGCTACCACGGCAAGTGGATCGACGCGGCGACGGTCAACGAGGCGATCGTCTCCCGCAATTCGCTCGACGCGGTGGGCGGTTCGCTCGGTGCCGGCGCGATCCTGCCGATCAGTCAGGACACCTGCCCGCTCGGCGAGTCGCTGCGGGTGGCGCAGTGGCTGGCGGAGGAGAGCGCGGGCCAGTGTGGTCCCTGCTACCTCGGTCTGCCGGCCGCCGCGCGCGGCATGGAGGACATCCTCAACGGCGGCGGTCCGGCCGCCCTGGAGGCGCTCAAGCAGGTCGCCAAGAACGTGAAACGGCGCGGCGCATGCTCGCACCCGGACGGCTCGGCGATGTTCCTGGAGTCGACCGTCAAGGCCTTCACCGACGACCTGGCGGCCCATGTCCTCGGAAACGGCTGCGGACGACCCGTGCAGGGCGTTCTGCCGCTCTTCGAGGGCGGCAGGGCCCCGACGGGCATCCCGGGCGGCGGCGAGTCCGAGGAGAACGGTCCCAGCCGTCAGAAGATCTACGTCGACTGGACGCTGTGCCGGGGCCACGGGCTGTGCGCCGACATCCTCCCGGAGGTCTTCGAACTCGGCGCCGACGGCTTCCCGACGGTCGCGCAGGCCCAGGTCCCGCGCTACGCCGAGGCGAAGGCGCTGCGCGCGGTCCGCCGCTGCCCGGCCCTCGCCCTGCGCATCGAGGAGGACACCCGCTCCCAGGCGCCCGCCCGCAGCAACCTCCCGGTCCTCTCCCAGGGCCGCGGCCGCCGCGCCCTCGGCCGCTGAGCACGCAGGAAGGGGCCGTCCCGTCCAGGGGTGGCCCCTTCAACTCCGGTCGGCCGTGCCGCGCTTGCTCCGGGCCGACGGCCGCATGGACGGCCCATGGGGGTCGCGGGTGGCAGAGACCCCGCCACGCGCGGCGCAGCCGCGCAGAAAACGACGAGAGCGACCCGGTCCGCGCTTTTCAGCGGACGCAGGTCGCCCTCGCACTCGTGGAGCTAAGGAGAATTGAACTCCTGACCTCCTGCATGCCATGCAGGCGCTCTACCAACTGAGCTATAGCCCCTTGTATTGTTCCGCCCGGTTTCCCCGGCGGCGACGCCAACTTTACACGGTCTACCCGGGGCATCACCAAATCGTTTCCGTTCTGAGCCGATACGACCGCTATGGTCGACCCCCGTGACCGTGATCGCGTTCTCCGCCGTCCACCGTCGGGTGCCGGTAGCCCTTACGGCGTGCCTCGTTTCCTTCGCGGCGTTCTGGATCGCCCAGCGGGCCGCGCACGTCTCGATGCTCGACCTGATGGTGTACCGGGCCGAGGGCGCGACCGTACGGGCGGGCGGCGATCTGTACGCGCTGCGGGCGACCTGGGCGCAACTGCCCGCCACCTACCCGCCGTTCGCGGCCCTGCTGTTCACCCCGCTGACACTCCCCGACACGGAGAGCCTGCGCACGCTGGCGACGGCCGGGAACCTCGCCCTCCTTGTGGTGCTGGTGCGGCTGTCGCTGCGGCTCGTGGGGCACGCGCGCGTGGCGACGGTCTGGTGGGTCTCGGCGGTCGCCGTGTGGTGCGAGCCGGTGTGGACGACGCTGCGGTACGGGCAGGTCAATCTGCTGCTCGCGGTGCTGGTGCTGTGGGATCTGGCACGGCGTCCCGACCGCTGGGCGGGCGTGGGCATCGGGCTCGCGGCGGCCGTCAAGCTGACGCCCGCTCTGTTCGCCGTCTTCCTGCTCGCCACCGGTGTCGTGGCGCACCGGGGGCGTCGCAGCGGCCCTTGGCTGCGGCACGCGCGCGGGGCGGCGGTCACGTTCGCCGGCGCGACCGTCCTCGCGGCGGCCGTCCTGCCGTACGACTCGTGGCGGTTCTGGACCCACATGGTCTTCCGGACCGGCCGGGTCGGGTATGCCGAGGAGACGGCGAACCAGGCCCTGCGCGGCGTCCTCGCCCGGCTGCTGCACACGCCGGATCCCGGCGCCGTCTGGGCTGCCGTCGCGGCCGTCGTCGCCGGGGCGGGGCTGGCGGTGGCGGTGGTGGCGGAGTTGCGGGGCGAACGGGCGTGGGCGGTGGCCTGCTGTGCGGTGACGGCGCTGCTCGTCAGCCCGGTGTCGTGGTCGCACCACTGGGTGTGGTGCGTACCCGTGGTGCTCGTTCTGGCAGCGCGCGGACACCGTGCGGTCGCCGTCGGCACGCTGCTGGTGTTCTGCTCGTACGCCCTGTGGTGGGTACCACATGGCCCGGGGCGGCCCGAACTCGACCAGGGCGGCGTCGAGTTCATTCTCTCGGGTCTCTACGCGGCCACGGGCTGTCTCTTCCTCGGGCTCGCCGCGGCCTCGGCGGGCAGGGTCGCAGCAGAGGTCAGGCCGTCACGAACGAGTAGAACCGTTTGAGCGTGCAGTGCTCCTCCAGGAGGCGGCCGTAGATCGGCTCGCCCTCCAGTTCGCGGTACGTCTCGATCGGGTCGCCCTTTATGATCAGCGCCCGCGCGCATTCCTCGCACCAGTACTGGTAGTCGGGGTTCACCGGTTCCATGTCGCGGACGATCGGCGTGCCGCTGCCGCACCAGTCGCACTTCCGCCTGTGTGCACCCATCGATCAGCTCCAGCTGTGGCCGCAGGCCGTGCACACGTACGAGATGCCACCGTTGTCCCCGAGGACCTGGGCGACATGCGCGGAACCGCAGGAAGGGCAGCTGAGGCGGGTGATCGTGTCCCGTATCAACGCCGCTCCGCCGAGGAGGTGGCCGACCTCCTCGAGGATGCTCGCAGGCATCGCTACTCCCTCCCGTCGGGCCGCGCCCCCTTCCGGCCGTTTGATTCTGCCACGACCGGACCAATACGGTCAGCGACGCCTTGGTACCAGTCCGGACACGGCAGCCCGGGCGCGCCTCCCAGAGAGGTATACGCCTCCCGGGCCCCGACTGCTCAAGCGGGCGACAACGAAAAATCCCGCCCCCTGAGGGGGACGGGATTCGTCCGTGGAGCTAAGGAGAATTGAACTCCTGACCTCCTGCATGCCATGCAGGCGCTCTACCAACTGAGCTATAGCCCCTGGCGCCACGCGGCGGAGCCGCATGGTGTTTCGCCCCGCTCGGCGGGGCGAACAAGAAGAACTTTAGCCTGCGACCTGCCGGAAAGTGAAATCCGGGCCCCTGGTGGACTCCGCCGCTCAGTCGTCGTCGCCGAGCACCGGCTCCGGCAGCGTGCCGGCATTGTGCTCGAGCAGCCGCCAGCCGCGGGCGCCCTCGCCGAGGACGGACCAGCAGCAGTTGGAGAGCCCGCCGAGGCTCTCCCAGTGGCGGGACTCCAGGCCGAGGAGACGGCCGATGGTGGTGCGGATGGTGCCGCCGTGGCTGACCACGACCAGCGTGCCGTCGTCGGGCAGCTTCTCGGCGTGCCGGAGCACGACCGGGGCGGCGCGGTCGGCGACCTCGGTCTCCAGTTCGCCGCCGCCGCGGCGCACCGGCTCACCGCGCTTCCACACGGCGTACTCCTCGCCGTGCCGGGCGATGATCTCGTCGTGCGTCAGGCCCTGCCAGACGCCCGCGTAGGTCTCGCGCAGGGCCTCGGTGTGGTTGACCTCCAGGCCGGTCAGCGCGGCCAGCTCGGCGGCCGTGTTCGCGGCCCGCTGCAGGTCCGAGGAGACGATCGCATCGGGCTTGAGGGAGGCCAGCAGCCGGGCGGCGCGGCGGGCCTGGGCCAGGCCGGTCTCGGTCAGCTCGACGTCGGTGGTGCCCTGGAAGCGGCGCTCCACGTTCCAGGAGGTCTGGCCGTGCCGCCAGAGGATGACGCGGCGGCCGCGGCCCGGCTTCGCGCCGGTCACCTCCCCGGTGGCGCTCACCGCCACTCACCGCCCGCCTCGGCGGCCTCCTCGGCGGCCTTCAGCTTGGCGTGCTCCTCGGCCTTGCCACGGGTGGCCTTGGCGTCGGCGGGCAGCTCGAGCTCGGGGCAGTCCTTCCACAGCCGCTCCAGGGCGTAGAAGACCCGCTCCTCGCTGTGCTGGACGTGGACGACGATGTCGACGTAGTCCAGCAGCACCCAGCGGGCCTCGCGGTCGCCCTCGCGGCGTACCGGCTTGGCGCCGAGTTCCTTCTGGAGCCGTTCCTCGATCTCGTCGACGATCGACTTGACCTGGCGGTCGCTGGGCGCGGACGCCAGCAGGAAGGCATCCGTGATCGACAGCACATCGCTCACGTCGTAGGCGATGACGTCGTGCGCGAGCTTGTCGGCGGCCGCCTGGGCGGCGGTGTTGATGAGCTCGAGAGATCGGTCTGTTGCGGTCACTACATGGCTTTCCGTCGGCGGTCACTTGTCCTCAAGGGTCTCACGGACCGCCGACGGCACCCCACGCGATTAACCGCCCGAGGCCGGCTCGTAGTCCTGCCCGAGCACCACCGACACGTTCGCGTTCGCGGAGACCTTGCCCTTGACCACCGCGTCCTCCGGAAGCCCCAGGGTCTTGGCGACCTCGGTGGCGTTCTCCTTGTCGGCGGCGTCCGCGTAGGTGATCTCGGAGGCGGCCTGGGCGCTGCCTGCCGTACCGGCCTCCAGGAAGGTGAATCCGCCGTTGAGGAGGACCACCCGGGCCTTCTCCGTGTTGTCCTTCACACCGCTGGCGTTGCGCACGGAGACCCGGACGGCCGCGTCCTGGTCGGGGCTCTTCGCGGTGCCGCCGAGGACGTCCTTGACCACACTGTCGCTGGCCTGGGCGCTCAGTGTGCCGTCGGTCTGGACGGGCAGCATGGCCGTCTTGTAGTCGCCGCCCTTGGCGAGGTCGGAGAGGCCCGCGAGGAAGGTCCCGAGGTCCTTGTCGGTGAGCGACGGGTCGAGGATCTGCGCGAGGGTCTGCACGGTGGTCGTCGCGGCCTGGGCGTCGGAGGACATCTTGCGCAGCACGCCCTGCATGACCTGCCCGAACCGCTCCAGCTGGGCGTTCTGGGCCTCGCCGGAGGCGCGGTAGGTGGCGTAGGCGACCGCCATCTTGCCGCTGAGGGTCTGGCTCTCGCCCTTGCTGACGAGGGGCGCCTCGCCCTTCTTCTTGGCCTCGGGGTCGGGCACGTCGGCGTTGGTGTCGATCTCGATGTTGCCGACGAGGTCGACGAGGTTCTGCAGGTAGGGGGTGTCGAGGCGCCAGGTGCCCTGGATCGAGGTGCCGAGGACGGTGTCCAGGGCCTCGCGGGTGCCGGAGGAGCCGTCGTCCTCGACCGACTTGGCCAGGGTCGTCGTGCCGTCGTCGCCGGTCAGGGCGAGGGCGTTGGGCAGCAGGACGGTGGTGCCCTGCTGGGTGGTGGTGTTGTCGACGAGCAGCGCCGTGGAGGTGCCGCCCTTCTTGGTGTCGTGCAGGTGGACGACGATCACGTCGCGTTTCTGCGCGGTCGCGGTCGTCGTACCGCCGGTCTTGTCGTCGGACGACGACAGTCCGGGGAGCTTTCCGGCGTACCAGAGGTAGCCGACACCGCCGGTCGCGGCCAGCGCCAGGACGACGACCAGGGCGATGAGGCGGCTGCGGGCGCGGCGCCGGGCCTCCTCGCGACGCTCGGTGCGGTTCTCGGTGAACTTCAGCCAGTCGATGACGTCCTCGGAGTCCCCGTCGGGGTCCTCGACGAAGGCGAACTGCTCGGTGCGGTAGTCCCGGTCGTCCTGGTACGCCGGGTCGCCCCGGTGATCCCGGTCGTCCCGTACGGCTTCCTCGACCGGGCCCGCCTGCTGCGGGATGTAGGCGGTCTGCTCGGCGACGCGGGGCTGCCGGCCGGTCCCGTACGGGTCGTACGACGGCACCGGCTGCTGCTGCCCCGTCCCGTAGGGGTCGTACGGGGGTACCGGCTGCTGCTGGCCCGTCGCGTACGGGTCGTAGCCGTAACCCTGCTGTGTGTAAGGGTCGTACGGCTGCTGTGGGGACGGCTGCTGCGGCACCTGCCGGTACACAGGCCGGCCGTACTCGTCGTAGCCGACGAGCTCGTACTGGTCGCCCCCGTGACCAGCGTCGTATCGGTCGTTCACCGGTGCCCCTCTCGGCTCACTCGCCGCGGTACAGCTCTCGTTTGGCGATGTAGCGCACGACTCCGTCCGGCACCAGATACCAGATGGGGTCGCCCTTGGCGACTCTCGCACGGCAGTCCGTGGAGGAGATGGCGAGGGCGGGCACCTCGATCAGGGAGACGCCGCCCTCGGGGAGCCCGGGGTCGTTGAGGTGGTGACCGGGCCGGGTCACGCCGATGAAGTGGGCGAGGGAGAACAGCTCCTCGCTGTCCCGCCAGGTCAGGATCTGGGCGAGGGCGTCGGCGCCGGTGATGAAGAACAGGTCCGTGTCGGGGTTGAGCGCGCGCAGATCGCGCAGGGTGTCCACGGTGTAGGTGGGCCCACCGCGGTCGATGTCGATACGGCTCACCGAGAACTGGGGGTTCTCGGCGGTCGCGATGACCGTCATCAGGTAGCGGTCCTCGGCCAGGGAGACCTTGCGGTGGGTCTTCTGCCACGGCTGCCCGGTGGGCACGAACACCACCTCGTCGAGGTGGAACTGCGCGGCGACCTCGCTCGCCGCGACCAGGTGCCCGTGGTGGATCGGGTCGAACGTTCCGCCCATGACGCCGAGGCGGCGCTTGCCGCTCGTCGTGTCATGTGCCGGACCGGTAGGCATGTCCTGCTCTCCCATGCGTGCAGACCCTACCGGCCCGGTCTGTGGACTCAGCGGTCGCGGTTGAAGCGGGTGGTGATCCACAGCAGCAGCATCAGGGCGAGGAACGCGCCGCCGCCGGTGACCAGGGCATTCAGGCTCTCGTGGTTGCCGCCGTGCTCCTCGCCCTCGGCGGCGAGGGTGACCAACTGGGCTGCGGCGCTGTGGAAGCTCATCTTCGGCAGAACCTATCGCGTGTGGGCGGGATAAAGACGTCGGCTCATCGTAAGCGGGCGCCTCGGCCGCGATCACCCCGACTCCGCCATCGGGCAACCTTCCGGGGCGCTCAGTCGTCCTTCCGCCTGTAACCCCGAAGCAGGAACCAGGCGGTCAGCACACAACCGACCACCATCACGATCAGTACGACCCGGAGAAGATTCCCCGCCCCCTGCTGCTGGGCGGCGCTCGCGGCCTCGGTGAGCCAGGCGGCTGCGGGGTGGTGCTCCATGGTGCGGGACTCCTTCGCTGTACTGCCCGTCCACGGTATCTCCGCCTAGGCTGGGCCTTGCTTCGGGGGCGTACAAGAAAGCGCAAAGACAACAGCGCGCGGACAACAGCGCGCAGAGCACACAGGGCACACCGACGCACATGGGGGAAGACATGTCCGACGACGGCCACCAGCAGCACGGGCACGAGCACGTGCCGAGCCGGCAGCGCAGGCGCTTCCCGGGAATCTCCTCACGTGCGTACGAGCATCCGGCGGACCGCTCCGCCCTGGTCGCGCTGCGCAAGCTGAGCGGCTTCGACACGGCCTTCAAGGCGCTCAGCGGCCTGCTGCCCGAGCGGAGCCTGAGGCTGCTGTTCCTGTCCGACTCGGTACGCGTCTCGGACCGGCAGTTCACCCACCTCAACGACATGCTGCGGGACGCCTGCTACATCCTGGACCTGGAGAAGGTCCCGCCGATGTACGTCAACCAGGATCCGCAGCCCAACGCGATGTGCATCGGCATGGACGAGCCGATCATCGTCGTCACGACCGGGCTCGTCGAGCTGCTCGACGAGGAGGAGATGCGGGCGGTCATCGGCCACGAGGTCGGCCACGCCCTGTCCGGGCACTCCGTCTACCGCACCATCCTGCTGTTCCTGACCAACCTCGCCCTGCGGGTGGCCTGGATCCCGCTGGGCGGCGTCGCGATCATGGCGATCGTGACCGCGCTGCGCGAGTGGTTCCGCAAGTCGGAGCTGTCCGCCGACCGCGCGGGACTGCTGGTCGGTCAGGACCTCCAGGCCTCGATGCGCGGCCTGATGAAACTCGCGGGCGGCAACCACCTGCACGAGATGAACGTGGACGCGTTCCTGGAGCAGGCCGAGGAGTACGAGGCCGGCGGCGACCTGCGCGACTCCGTGCTGAAGATCCTCAACACGCTGCCCCGCACCCACCCCTTCACCACCGTGCGCGCGGCCGAGCTGAAGAAGTGGGCGGCCTCCCGCGACTACCAGCGGATCATGGACGGCCACTACCCGCGGCGCGACGAGGACAAGGACACCTCGGTCTCGGACTCCTTCCGCGATTCGGCCTCGCACTATGCGGGCCATGTGCGCGCCTCGAAGGACCCGCTGATGAAGCTGGTCACCGACATCGCGGGCGGCGCCGGCGACCTGGGCAGCCGGGTACGGCGCGGCTTCGGCGGCTTCACGGGCGGCTCCGCCGACACACCGCCCAAGGACCAGCCGCCGCGCGACTAGGGCAAACCCTAGGGCGGTCCGGCGTTCACCTTCGGCTGGGCGCCGTCCGCCAGCGTTCCGCACAGGGCCGTCGCGCCGTGCGGGGCGTACGGGTCCGTGCCGGCCGGGCCGCCGGCCTTCGGGGTCTGGCCGGCGAGCAGCGGGCGCAGCCGGCCGGCGGCGTCCTCGGCGCAGGACAGCGGGCCTGCCTGGACGTGCGAGCCGACCAGCTGGGCCTGGTGCAGGCGCAGGTCGTCGCGGTCGAAGCGGAAGTGCAGCTCGCGGCGGACCGTGAACAGCGACGCCTCGGCCTTCGCACCGGCGTCGGCCGGTCGCAGCGCGTACACGAAGGTGTGGTCCGCGGTGACCTCGAGGGTGGCCGAGTCGGGCTCGGTGACCTGCAGGCTGCCCTGCACCCGGATCTCACGGTCGGCCAGTTCGGCGTGGGCGGGGTCGAAGCGCACCAGCCAGCCGGTGGGGGCGTGCCGGCCGTCGGCGGAGGGCACCTCGAAACTGCGGTCGAACTGGTCGAGTTGGCCGGGGTCGAGCAGGACCCGCACGGGCCGGACCTGCTCGCCGGTGAGCACCTCGGGGTAGAGCGAGGAGCGGACGATGTAGTCCTTGGCGGTGGTCAGGGCGGTGACGACCTGGCCCTCCGAGAAGTTCGTGGTGCGCCGGGCGGCGGGCAGCGGTATGCCCTCGGCGCCGGTGCGGAACTGCGCGGCCGGACTGTTGGCGTACAGCTGTTCGGGGTCGGTGGCGCCGGGCACGCTGCCCTGCGGGGCGAGCGGGATGACGGTCATCCGCAGGGGCTCGACGGGCTGGCGGGCCTGCGGGGTCTGGTAGGGGTGCCGTACACCCATGTAGATCGCGGTGCCGAAGGCGAGGGCGATCAGCACGACCAGGACGAGCGCCTGCCGGGACAGCCCCCGGCGCAGGGGCGGTCGGCGGCGTACCGCGGGCGCGTGGTCGGTCAGGCGCTCCTGCGCGGAGAACTCCTGGAGGCGGGCAGCGCGGACGAACGACTCGTCGAAGACGACGGATCGGTATTCGTCTTCCGCACCGTTGGAGGCGCCGTCGGGTGTCCCCTCGGGTGGTTCTCCAGGCCCGCCCATAACTTCAGAGTAGGTCTCCCGGAGCTCCGGTAAACGCCCTGCTACACCACAACTTCTGACAGGTACTCACCAGAATGGCGCATGCCTGCGCAGGGCGCGTTCAGGGCGTGCGCGGAACCGCGGAGACGGCCGGCTGGGAGTAGTCGGCGGAGGCGGAGGGGGCGGCCGAGGTGCCCTGCTCCAGGCCGGTGGAGGCAGGCGGCGGGACCTGGTCCTGGCGGCTCGAGGAGGCGCCCCGGTAGACCGCGGCGAAGGCCAGCGCGACCATGCCGATGCCCATCACCAGGGCGAGCAGCCAGGCGACCGGGCGGTGCCAGCGGACCTGCTTTCCGTACGGTCCCGGCATGCCGTCGCGGCTGTCGAGGAGCTCGGGGTCGTCCAGGTCGTCGAAGTCCGGGTCGCGGCCGAAACCGGGGTCGTCGGCGCCGTATCCGTCGTCGTACCGCTCGCCTCTGCCGTGTGCCCGGCGGGCCTCCGCCTCGGAGGCCTCGGCTCTGGCCTGCGCGGCGGCCAGGAGGCGTTCGACGGCGGTCGGCTCGTGCACCACGGCCGCCTGTACGAAGGCCTCGTCGAAGACCACGGAGGCGAACTCTTCGTCCGACACCCCGCGGTCGTGGTCGTCGTCGGGCTCCCAGCCGTCAGGGAACGGCGTGCCCCCCACGTCCTCCGGCACGGCTCCAGAGTAGACCTGGGGGGTCAATTTGGGCAGACGGTATGGAAATTCATCCGCCTGCTGAGACGTCTCCGCCGGGCACGGACGCGCCCCGGGGGCGCGTGTCCGCCGCATATGCCGGTGCCGCGCTTCTCAGCGCCTGATGTGTCCGTCCCCGGTGACGATGTACTTCGTGCTGGTCAGCTCCGGCAGCCCCATCGGGCCGCGTGCGTGCAGCTTCTGCGTCGAGATGCCGATCTCCGCGCCGAAGCCGAACTGACCGCCGTCCGTGAAGCGGGTGGAGGCGTTCACGGCGACCGTGGTGGAGTCGACCAGCTGGGTGAAGCGGCGGGCGGCCTGCTGGGAGGTCGTCACGATGGCCTCGGTGTGACCGGAGGTCCACAGCCGGATGTGCTCCACGGCCTTGTCGAGGGAGTCGACGACGGCTGCGGCGATGTCGTACGACAGGTACTCGGTCTCCCAGTCCTCCGGGGTGGCCTCGACGACGGTCGCCTTGGTGTCCTTGGCGTACGCCAGCACCCGCTCGTCGGCGTGCACGGTGACCCCTGCCTCGGCGAGGGCGTCCAGCGCGCGCGGCAGGAACTCGGCGGCGATGGCCCGGTGGACCAACAGCGTCTCGGCAGCGTTGCACACGCTGACCCGCTGTGCCTTGGAGTTGATCAGGATCTCGAGGGCCATGTCGAGGTCGGCGTGGGCGTCGACGTAGACGTGGCAGTTGCCGGTGCCGGTCTCGATGACCGGGACCGTCGACTCCTGGACGACCGTCTGGATCAGCGAGGCGCCGCCGCGCGGGATCAGCACGTCGACCAGTCCGCGGGCCCGCATCAGCTCGCGCACGCTCTCGCGGCTCTCGCCGGGCACCAGCTGTACGGCGTCGGCGGGCAGCCCGGACCCGCCCACGGCGTCGCGGATGACCCGGACGAGGGCGGTGTTCGACTCGTACGCGGAGGCCGAGCCGCGCAGCAGTACCGCGTTGCCGGACTTCAGGCACAGGGCGGCGGCGTCCACGGTGACGTTCGGCCGGGCCTCGTAGATGATCCCGACGACGCCGAGCGGGACGCGGACCTGGCGCAGGTCGATGCCGTTGGGAAGGGTGGAGCCGCGGACGACCTCGCCGACCGGGTCGGGCAGCGCGACGACGTCCCGCACGTCGGAGGCGATGGCCCGTACGCGCTCCGGGGTCAGGGTCAGCCGGTCGACGATGGCCTCGCTGGTGCCGGCCTCGCGGGCCTTGGCGACGTCCTTGGCGTTGGCCTCGACGATTTCGCTCGTACGGACCTCGAGCGCGTCCGCGATGGCGAGCAGCGCGTCGTCCTTCACGGCCCGCGGCAGCGGCGCGAGGTCGGCGGCGGCGGCCTTGGCACGGTAGGCGGCCCGGGTGACCGGGGTCATGGAGTCGTACGGCGAGAGCGTGGTCATGAGGGAAGGGTAGTGCGCCGGACGGGACCGTCCATCGACCGTTCCACACCCCGAGACAGGCTCGAATGCCCTCAAAAGGGGTGGACGCCCACCGGGCTGGCCGGTGGTGGGCCATATCCCTCGGAGATGCGCTGGTGGTAGGTGGCGCGGTCGATGACCTCCAGGCCGACGATCTCCCAGGGCGGGAGTCCCGCGGTCTGCCGGTGCTCGCCCCACAGGCGCAGCGCGACGGCGGCCGCGTCGTGCAGATCGCGGGCCTCCTCCCAGTACCGGATCTCGGCGTGGTCGTCGGCGTACCGGCTGGTCAGCAGGAAGGGGTGGTCGTGGGCGAGCTGTTCCAGGGCGCGCCGCAGCTCTTCGACGGGGGCGGCCTCGCCGGAGACGCTGAGGGTGATGTGCCACAGGCGGGGGATGTCCTCGGGCTCCTCGCCCGCGTACCGCTCCCCGGCTGCGACGCTGGTGAGGGCGCGCTCCTCGCCGGGAGTGCGGCGGCCGGAGTCGCGGGAGGGGGAACCGCCGCGGGACGCCGCTGCCCCAGGGCGTACTCGTCTCACGACGGCCTCCTTTGCGCGGTGTCGAGCCGGGGTCGAGCCGTGCTCGTGCGGGATGTGCCTGAGACAAAGTTGAGCAGGCCGCCAGGGCTCGCGGGGCCGTTTTGCGCAACGTCCACCTCAGGGCGGGCGCTTTTTGCGGGGCGTTCCCCCCGTTTTCGGCCTGCACCGCGCGCTTCACCGGCCGAGGATCACCCGATCGTCGTTCCTCACCGGTGGAGGAGCACCAGATCGTCCCGGTGGACGACCTCCCGCTCGTAGGCCGGTCCCAGGTCCCGCGCCAGTTCCCGGGTCGAGCGGCCTATCAACCGGGGGATTTCCCTGGCGTCGAAGTTGACGAGCCCGCGGGCCACCGCGCGCCCGGCGCCGTCACGCAGTTCGACGGGGTCGCCCGCACTGAACTCGCCCTCGACGGCGGCGATTCCGGCCGGCAGCAGTGACTTGCGGCGTTCCACGACCGCGCGCACGGCGCCGTCGTCGAGGGTGAGCGAGCCCTGCGGGGCGGAGGCGTGCTGGAGCCAGAGCAGCCGGTCCGCGGAGCGCTTGCCGGTGGGGTGGAAGTAGGTGCCGGTGTCCTGGCCGGTCAGCGCGTCGGCCGCATGGATCGCGCTGGTGAGCACCACGGGGATGCCGGCGGCGGCGGCGATCCGGGCCGCCTCGACCTTGGTGACCATGCCGCCGGTGCCGACGCCGGCCTTGCCGGCGCTGCCGATCTCGACCTGCGCGAGGTCGGCCGGTCCCGCCACCTCCGCTATCCGCGAGGTGCCGGGCTTGGTGGGGTCGCCGTCGTAGACGCCGTCCACGTCGGAGAGCAGCACCAGCAGATCGGCCCGTACGAGGTGGGCGACGAGCGCGGCGAGCCGGTCGTTGTCGCCGAAGCGGATCTCGTCGGTGGCGACCGTGTCGTTCTCGTTGACGATCGGCAGGGCACCCATGGCGAGGAGCTTGTCGAGGGTGCGGGAGGCGTTGCGGTGGTGGGCGCGGCGGCTCATGTCGTCGGAGGTGAGCAGGACCTGGCCGACTCGGGTGCCGTAGCGGGCGAAGGAGGCGGTGTAGCGGGCGACCAGGAGCCCCTGGCCGACGCTGGCGGCGGCCTGCTGGCGGGCGAGGTCCCTGGGGCGGCGGCGCAGGCCCAGCGGGGCGAGTCCGGCGGCGATGGCGCCGGAGGAGACCAGCACGATCTCCTTCTCTCCCCCGCTGCGCACCTTGGCGAGGACGTCGACGAGTGCGTCGACCCGGTCGGCGTCCAGACCGCCGGACGCGGTGGTCAGCGAGGAGGAACCCACCTTGACGACGATCCTGCGGGCCTCGTGCACGTCCTGCCTTGCCGCTGCCACCTTGCTGTCTGTCCCCTCGCGTAGGTTCGGCTGCCCCGCCCGCAATCTACGCGAAGGGGAACGGGAGCCGCGCATCGGTCCAGCCTCCGGACAGGCGGGGCGTAGCCGTTTGCTCACGGTTCGCATACGGCAAAAAGGTTGTACAGGTTGTCTATGGCAATAGAAGACAGAGCAAACTTAATCTGAACGCTGTGTCATCTCAAGATCGTCGCGTGCAGCGCATACTCCTCAGATCGGGGAAGAGCCCCTTCGACGTCGTTCCCGTCGAAGAAGCCCTCCACCGGGACGTGATCGCCACCAACTCCGGCAACCTGATCTTCAGCGACGCCGCACACAAGATCCTCCAGACGCCGCACACCGAGGTGGTCTCGAACGGGATTCGGACCAACGTCGCCGCGGCCGGACGGATCAACGAGCAGTACGACGTCTTCGTCGTCCCCCTGGCGAACGCCTTCCGCCCCTCCTTCGAGCCCATGCTGAAGCGGCTGACCCGGCTCATCACCCAGCTCCGCATCCCCGTGGTCGTCATGGGCGTCGGCGCGCAGGCGGGGCTGGACTACGACCCGTCCCGGCTGAAGGCCATGGAGCCGAGCGTGCGGGAGTTCGTGTCGGCGGTGCTGGACCGCAGCGCGTCCATCGGGGTGCGGGGCGAGTTCACCGAGAAGTACCTCAAGGACATGGGGTTCCGGAACGTCGAGGTCATCGGCTGCCCGTCGCTGTTCATGTACGGCAAGGACCTCGCCGTCCACAAGGACGCACCCGCCCTGACCGCCGCCTCCCGTGTCGCGGTCAACGGCTCGCACAGCGCGGTGAAGTCGCAGGGCCTGGACCGGGTCATCGCCCGCGCCCACCAGCGCTATCCGCACCTGCGTTTCATCGGCCAGAACCTCACCGACGCGCGGCAGCTGCACTGGCGGGAGGTGGCGGGACCGAACGGTCTGGTCACCGCGATGCCGACACACCCGGACCACCCGATGTACCGGGAGGACAAGGTCCGCGTCTACATCGACCCCGTCACCTGGATCGACGACCTGCGCGACTTCGACTTCTCCTTCGGCTCACGCATCCACGGCAACATCGCCGCCCTGCTCGCGGGTACGCCCGCGACCGTGCTGTGCGGTGACTCGCGGACGCTGGAGCTGTGCCGCTACTTCGACATCCCGCACCGCACGATTCACGACCTGCCCGAGGACCTGGACCCGGCGCAGTTGTACGAAACGGCCGACTTCGGTGCGTTCATGGGCGGTCACCAGGAGCGATTCGAGCGGTTCACGGGGTTCTTGAGCCGGAACGGGCTGGACAACACGTTCACGCACGGCGACGGGGGCGCGGCCTTCGAGGAGCGGCTGCGTGCGCTGCCCTTCCCGGCGGGCATCCGCCCCTGGATAGACACGGACATCGCCTCGCTCACCTCCCGGTTCGGCTGGCTGCAGAGCCGGATGAGTGAACTGGCCGCGGACAACGCGAAGCTGAAGAAGGAGCTGGCGCAGTCCCGGGCAACCGAGAAGCCGGCCGCCAAGCCGCCCGCGCCGAGCACCACCTCCGTCTACCGGAAGGCCCGCAAGGTGGTGGGACGCCCGCTGCGACGCGCGTTGCAGTCCGGACGGCAGTAGATCGGGACGGCAGTCGGCCGTCACCTGGAACTGCGGGACGAGGCGGAGGGATTTTCCCCCGCCTCGTCCCGCGTTTTCATGCCGCAGCCGCCCGTCCACCGGGCGTGGACGAGCGTGACGTCAGCATCCGCCGCGCCTTGCGCGCCGCCCTGCGCAGCAGGGACTCGGCGCCCCCCTCGCGGTACCCCGGGAAGGGGCGGGCCTCGTGCGGCTCGGCGAGGTAGACGGAGTCGGGGACGCCGGCCGCGCGGTCGCGGAAGTGGGGGTAGGCCAGGTACAGGCGGCGGCCCTTCTTCTCCAGGAGAGCCGCCGGCTGCTTCTTGGCCTTGAGGAACTGCAGGACGTCCACGAGGAGTTCGGGCCGCTGCTCGGCGACCAGATGCAGCCGCAGCCGCTCCTGGACCTTGATGCGGCGTCCGATCCCGTCCCGCCAGTACGCCTCCATCAGCGGCTTCGCCAGCTCCATCTTGTGCCGCCGTACCTCCTCGCTGTCCGTGAGGAACTTCGGCCCGAACTGCGGCAGCAGCGTGACCAGGAAGGGGCGGACCATCAGCGCGTCGCGTCGCTCACCCGCCGGGACCAGGTCGGCGATCAGCTGCATCAGGGCGCGCGCGGAGTCGAAGCGCAGGGTGTAACTGCCGCTCTTCGTCACGTGCTTGCCGTCCTCGCGGCCCACCAAGTAGTAGCAGGTGTAGTCGGCGAGCACGGAGACGCCGTTCGCCCGCAGATACGCCTCCATCGTGAACAGCGCGTCCTCGCCGGTCCACAGGGACTCGTCGAACCGCATCCCGTGCCGCTCCAGCAGCTCGCGGCGGAACAGCTTCTGCGCGCTGAGCGTGAACTTGATCTTGGACGAGAAGACGTCCGTACGCTCCAGCGTCCTGCCCCACATCGACTTGGGTGCCGAGCGGTTGACGCCCACGACCCGGCCGAGGACCACATCGGTGCCGTTGCGGTCGGCCATGGCGACCATCCGCTCCAGCGCCTCGGCGCCCAGCCGGTCGTCGGCGTCGAGAAAGAACACGTACCGCCCGGCCGCCTTGCCCAGGCCGACATTGCGCGGGCCGCTGGGCCCGCCGGAGTTCTCCTGCCGGATCACCGTGACCGGCATGGGCGCGCGGGCCGCGAACTCCTCCAGGTACTCCCCCGTACCGTCGGTCGACCCGTCGTCGACCGCGATGACCTCGATGCGCTCCGGATCGATGGTCTGCGCCTCGACCGACGCCAGGCACTCGACCAGATACGGCATCGCTTCGTACGCCCCGATGATCACACTGACATCAGGCTGCGTCACGGTCACATTTCCCCCCAGTTAACGGAAGATTCCTCCCGTATCTCCTCTATCGCTTCTTAGTAGACGGTCCACTGGGGCAAGCGGTTGCCCTGGTCAGCCACGTTGGTGACTCAAGTCACAGTACGAGCGAAGGGGGCAAAACGTTCGGCCCCCGAGAAGCAGGTGCTTCTCGGGGGCCGACAGGGGTTGTTACGGGTGGCCGGTCAGCGCGCCGGTTGTTCGGCGTCCTCCGGCTCGACCTCCTCCACGGCACCGGCCGCGGCCCGGGACTCCTGGCCGAGGTTGCGGGTCTCGGCCTTCAGCGTGAGGTTCGCCACGGCGGTGTTGAACTGGTCGATGGACTTCGGCTCGTCCGGTCCGAGCAGGTACCGCTTCAGCTCCCCCCGGTCCTCGGCCAGCGGGTCGGCCGCGGGGTCGCGCACCGCTGCCAGCAGCTCGCCCAGCTCGGCGGCGCTGTTGGACAGGATCGTGGCGGCGCGCACCGCGGTGTTCTGCCGCTTGAACTCCTCCACGCCCAGCTCCGCGGAGTCCGTGACCGCGTACGGCTTGCCGCTCGCGATGAAGTCGGAGACCACGCTGGAGATGTCGGAGACCATCGCGTCGGAGACGTTGAAGCAGTCGTACAGACGCGGCTCGGCGCCCGTGATGACCCGGTGCTCGTACGCCGGGAAGGAGCGCCAGTAGGCGTCGTTCCACTCGGCGCGCAGCCGGGCGATCTCCTCGTGCTTGCGTACGTCGATCAGGCCGTCGCGGGTCGCCTCGGCCTCGTCGCCCTTCTCACCGCCGGCGCCGGACAGTTCGGCGAGCCGGGCCTCGATCCGGGCCAGCTCGGCCTTGGCGGCGGCCTGCGCGGCTGCGTCGGCGGTGAAGCGCGGGTCGGCGGCGCGCTCGGCGGCGGCCTGCTCGACCAGCGCCGTGATGCGCCGGTGGGCGGCGCCGGCCTCCTTGCTGACGGTGCCGGTGAAGGGGTGCGGCTTGTACAGGACGCGGACCGGCGGGTCGGCCTTCACCAGCTTCTTCACGATGTTCTCGCCGGCGAGCACGAGCGAGGTGTTGCCCGGGTTGCCGTCCCAGCCCTCCCAGGTGGGCGCATAGAGCACCGTCGGGATACGACCCTCCGGCACGCCCTGCCAGGTCTCGATCGGCGCCAGCTGCGGGCGGCCGACCTCCACGATGTCGTCGTCGCGGACGCCGACGTCGGCGATGGCGTACCGGTCGCGGCCCGCGCGGCCGGCCGTCCACACCTCGTCGTACACCTTGCTGAACGGGTTGACGCTGGCCAGCTTGTCGCTGTCGCCGTGGCCGATGAAGACGTGCTTCATGGTCGGGACGCGCAGCATGTGGATGTTCTTGCCGACGTTCGCCGCGTACAGCGCGACCCGCACCGTGGACAGGTCCATGTTCATCAGGTGCACCCCTCCGGGCACGCAGATGACCGGGACGGTGGTGGGCGCCATGCGGTCCAGGATGGCCCGCTCGCGCAGGATGATCAGCGGCCTGGAGTCCAGCTGCTCCATGGTCTCCAGCCACATGTTGACCTGGTACGCCGAGTCCTTGGAGCCGGAGAAGTACAGCACCGTCTCGGGCCGGTACTCGCGCAGCCAGTCGTCGACGGCGGCCAGGACGACCTCGGCGCGCGGCGGGATCCGGCGGCCGCGGACGTACGGCATCAGGGCGAGGACGTACCCGCAGCCCAGGACCAGCGTCACACCGATGCCGACGAATCCGGCCACGGCCGAGTCGACGGCGGCCGAGACCAGCACGCCGACGACCGCGGCGAGGTCGAGGTGGAGCATCTTCTCGGCCGAGCGGTGCAGCAGCCCGCGCGGCGGGGCGTCCGGGATGCGGACGCGGGAGGCCAGGTCGACATTGCGGGTGGCGACCGGCATCCGGCGGCGGTTGCGGATCAGGGTGACCAGGGCGCCGTGCGGGGCCTGGAGGCCGTAGAAGGCGATGAAGCAGGCGATCGCGCCGTAGAAGATCAGGTCGTCCGAGAGGGACAGCCGGGCCAGCAGCAGCACCAGGAGCAGCTGCCGGATCAGGAAGCGGATCGACAGACCGGCCCGGACCTTGCTGAGCCGGTTGATCAGGTAGCTGCCCTTGCGGTGCAGATAGTGGTCCGCCAGATACGTCGCGGCGGCCGCGGCCGCGAAGGCGGGAACGCTCGGGACGAGCGCGGCCAGCATGAGCACCGGGAAGCCCAGCATCATGAGGGCCGCCGCGGCCAGCTCGGCCGCGCTGCCCACCCGGGCGACGCGTATAGCGGTGGAAATCACTTGGGAAACCTGCTCTTGGAGGGGGATGCCGGTTTTGTTCGCGTACGGATTCAGGCCTCTGCGAACAACCCGTTAACGGGCGCACACAGAGGCCTGAATTACTGAAATCTAATGGGCGTCAATATTACACGCCGTCCTGACGGTCCAGGACGCCGGCCAGCGCCTGCTCGAAGCCGGAGGCCCTGCTCGCGTCGGCCGTCGGGTCCTGCTGGCGGACGTCGATGACATGGCCGGTCAGCTCGGACAGCAGCACGTCGAGCGAGGTGCGGGCCACGGCCTCGGAGGACAGCAGCGTGCCCGCCGGCTCCTGGCCGAAGGCCTTGGTGCGCATCGGGGTGGCGGTGCGCTCCGGGTTGATGCAGTTGACGCGGATGCCGTCGCCGGCCCACTCGTCGGACAGGGCCTGGGTGAGGTTCACCATGGCGGCCTTGGTCGAGGAGTAGAGGCTGTACTCGGCGCGGCCGCGGGTGTAGCTGCTGGAGGTGTACAGCAGCAACTGGCCCTTGGTCTCGGCGAGGTACTTGTAAGCAGAACGGGCGATCTGCACCGGCGCCAGATAGTTGACCTTCAGCGCCTCCTCGATGGTGGCGTTGTCGGTCTCGGCCAGCTTGCCGATGCGCAGCACACCCGCCGTGTTGACGACGTAGTCGATGCGCCCGGTCTCGGCGTACGCCTTGGACAGCGCGTCGTCGACCTCCTCCGGGTTCTCGACGTGCGTGCCGGTGGTGGAGCGGCCCAGCGCGTAGACGTTCGCGCCGTAGGACCCGGCGAGTTCGCAGATGTCCTTGCCGATGCCGTACGAACCGCCGAAGACGACCACGGTCTTGCCGGTGAGCAGCTCGCGGTAGTCCTCCTCGCCGTTCTGCTCCGGCGCGGCCGTGGAGGCGAGCTGGAACAGCTTGTCGGCGATGAAGACGTCGACGGGCTGGGTGACCTTCATGTTGTACTCGTCGCCCGCGACGACGTGGATCGGCACGTCCGGCAGGTACTTGAGCACGACCGTGCAGTCGTCCGTGGCCTGGAAGTTGGGGTCGCCGGC
Source organism: Streptomyces sp. NPDC127197 (assembly GCF_042672405.1). NCBI lineage: Bacteria > Bacillati > Actinomycetota > Actinomycetes > Kitasatosporales > Streptomycetaceae > Streptomyces > Streptomyces sp. NPDC127197. The sequence goes on from NZ_JBHXVG010000013.1 coordinate 110,866, forward strand.
CGCGACCTCGTAGGCCCGCTTGATCGTGGACAGCTTGAAGGCCTGCGGGGTCTGGCCGCGGCGCAGCCGGGAGCGGTCCGGGATCTCGGTGATGAACTCGCCGTCCTCGCCGTGCGTGCGGGTCACGATGATGGTGTCCGCGGACGGGATGGCGACGTCGACCGCCTGGTAGCGCTCGAGTGCGGCCACACAGTCGTCGATGACACGCTGCGACAGCAGCGGGCGGACGGCGTCGTGGAAGAGGACGTTGAGGTCCTCGCCCTCGGCCAGGCCCTCGCCGAGGGCGGAGATGGCGCGCTCGGTCGTCTCGTTCCGCGTCGAGCCGCCCTCGATGATCCTGGAGACCTTCGTGAACCCGGCCTTGGCGACGATCTTCTCCACGTCGGGCACATAACCCGGCGCCATCAGCACGATGATGTCGTCGATCGAGTCGGCCTTCTCGAAGGTGGTCAGCGTGTGCTCGATGACTGCCTTGCCGGCGATCTTCAGCAGCTGCTTCGGGATCGACAGACCCACGCGCTGACCGGTACCGCCGGCCAGGATCACTGCGGTGGTACGGGGCTTGGCTATGTGCTGTGACACAGGTGACCTACCTTGGGGCGACTGGGAACTTGCAAATGGTCCCACTCCGGGTAACCGCGATGCAAGGTGAGCGATGGCCACCGCATATGTGCGCGCAACCTGTCATTCACCTTGCGGCCCTGGTGAACCGGCGAGACCTTCCAGGGGCACCTCGGGAATTGCTGTGAGTAACTCCACAGGGAGTTGGCGATTGCCGAGAGTGACCTGGTGACGGCTCAGCGGTGACCGAGGACCTTCACCAGTTCCTTGGAAGACGTCTGGTGAACGGTACGCGACGTGACGGGTGCCGTGTACCGCACGGCGCCGCGGCCTTCGGGTGCAGATCTTCACGTCCTGCGGCGACGGGCTGCACGTGTTCTTCATGTGCATCACAGCGCCATTGCGTATCAGCCGCGAATACAGCCCGCCCGGCAGCTCATTGGCGCGGAATTCCTGGTCAAGATTCCGCAGCATTTCGGTCTCGGCGAGGGCAAGAAAAACGCCCTGGGACTCCGGTGAGACCCAGGGCGTATCCCGTACGGGGCGTCAGACCAGCCGCACTCCGGGCCGGCCCGCCTCGACCCGCAGCTTGGCCAGTGTGCTCGGTGTCGCCTTCGGCTGCCGCACCGTGTCGACGACCCGGACCCGTGCGTCGATGCCGTCCCGGCGGATGTCGAAGAGGTGGTAGCCGCGGTGGGCGTCGAGCAGCTTCCAGTGCGGGTTGTCCGGCATGCGCGGGTCCCACTCCTTGCGGAAGGCGGCCTGGTCCTGGTCGCCGTTGCTGGAGATGGAGGTGCCGACGAACTCGGCGCCGACGACGGCGGAGTCCGGGTCGGCGAAGTCCTCCTTCAGGTCGCTGATCATCGTCAGGTGCCGGTCACCGGTCAGCACGACCGGGTTGCGTACGCTCCTGAACTCCTTGAGGAACTGGTTGCGTTCGGCCTGGTAGCCGTCCCAGGCGTCGTAGAACCACTGCTTGCCCTCGCCGACCAGCAGATCGGTCTCGGCCATCATGATCTGCGAGGCGATCAGGTTCCAGCGGGCGGGCGAGTTGTGCAGGTTGTTCAGCAGCCACTGCTTCTGGTCCGCGCCGAGCATGGTGAGCGACGGGTCCATGGCGCCAGCCTGGCTGGTCGCCTGGTCGCTGCGGTACTGCCGGGTGTCCAGCACGTTGAGCCGGGCCAGGCGGCCGAACTCCAGGTGGCGGTACATCCGGATGTGGGGGCCGTTCGGGAGGGCGCTCGCACGGACCGGCATGTGCTCGTAGTACGCCTGGTAGGCCGCGGTCAGCCGGGCCACGAACGCGTCGTGCGGCTGCTTGTCGGGGTCCTGCGGGATGTCGCCGGCGAAGTCGTTGTCGACCTCGTGGTCGTCGAAGGTGACCACGAACGGGGCGTTCGCGTGCATCGCCCCGAGGTCCGGGTCGGTGCGGTACTGGGCGTACCGGTTGCGGTACTGGGTGAGGCTGTACGGCTCACCGGTCCCCTCGTGCCGGCGCAGGGCCGTCGCCGACGGTACGGACTCGTAGATGTAGTCGCCGACGAACACCACGACGTCCGGGTCCTGGGCCAGCATGTCGGCGTACGGCGTGAAGTAGCCGTGCTGCCAGTTCTGGCAGGAGGCGAGCGCGACGCGCAGGGTGCCGCCGGAGCTCTGCCGGCTCGGTGCGGTGCGGGTGCGGCCGGTGGGCGAGAGCTGACCGCCGGTGCGGAAGCGGTACCAGTGGTCACGCCCCGGACGCAGCCCCCGTACATCCACGTGAACGCTGTGCCCGTACTCGGGCCGTGCCTGGGCGACTCCGCGCCGCACGCCCCTGCTGAACCGCGCGTCCTCGGCGATCTCCCACTCCACCGACACCGTGCGCTCGGGCATACCGCCGCCGTTCAGCGGGTCGGGGGCGAGCCGGGTCCACAGCACGATGCCGTCGGGCAGCGGGTCGCCGGAGGCCACGCCGAGGCTGAACACCCCGTCGGGCAGCGGGGTTTCGGCCGCTCTGGCGGCGGACGGCAGCCACAGCTGGGCGGAGGCGGCGGCGCCGAGCACGGCGGCTGATGCGGTCAGAAAGCGGCGTCGGTCGGGCGATACGGCACCGGTCATCGGCGAACTCCCTTGCCTCGCTGGCCTCTTGGACAAGGGGAAGCTCACGCGCCCGGGCGGTCCGCCCGCTGAATTCAGGGATGCACGTGCATGACAAGCAAGGAGACAACAGAAGACCCGTCACGGCCCGGGAAACACTCCCTTGCCGCAACGGGTCGGACGGTCGATCAGCGGGCGAACGCCGGTTCTAGAACGGCTCGAATTCGTCGAACTCCTGCTGCGCCTCGTCCCGCTCGGCCTGCCGGTCCCGGCGTCGCTGCACCGCCGGCCGCTGCGCCTCCAGGCGGTGGTCCTCGCCACGCCGGCCCAGCATTTCCGCGCCGGCCATGACGGTCGGCTCCCAGTCGAAGACGACGGCGTTCTCCTCGGGCCCGATGGCCACGCCGTCCCCGGCGCGGGCGCCGGCCTTGACCAGCTCCTCCTCGACACCGAGCCGGTTGAGCCGGTCGGCGAGGTACCCGACGGCCTCGTCGTTGTTGAAGTCGGTCTGCCGCACCCAGCGCTCCGGCTTCTCACCGCGCACCCGGAACAGGCCGTCCTCCTCGCGTACGACCGTGAAGCCCGCGTCGTCCACGGCCTTCGGCCGGATGACGATCCGCGTCGCCTCCTCCTTCGGCCGGGCCGCCCGCGCCTTGGCGACCAGCTCGGCGATCGCGTACGACAGCTCCTTGAGCCCCGTGTGCGCCACCGCCGACACCTCGAAGACGCGGTAGCCACGCGCCTCGAGGTCCGGCCGCACCATCTCGGCGAGGTCCTTGCCGTCCGGGACGTCGATCTTGTTCAGGACGACCATCCGCGGCCGGTTGTCGAGCCCGCCGTACTCGCGCAGCTCGGCCTCGATGACGTCGAGGTCGGAGACGGGGTCGCGGTCGGACTCCAGCGTCGCCGTGTCCAGCACATGCACGAGCACGCTGCACCGCTCCACGTGCCGCAGGAACTCCAGGCCGAGCCCCTTGCCCTGGCTGGCGCCCGGGATCAGTCCGGGCACGTCGGCGATGGTGTACACCGTCGAACCGGCGGTCACGACACCGAGGTTGGGCACCAGCGTGGTGAACGGGTAGTCCGCGATCTTCGGCTTGGCCGCACTCAGCACCGAGATCAGCGACGACTTGCCGGCGCTCGGATAGCCGACGAGCGCCACATCGGCGACCGTCTTCAGCTCCAGGACGACGTCCTGCACATCCCCCGGCTCGCCGAGCAGCGCGAACCCGGGCGCCTTGCGCCGCGCCGAGGCCAGCGCCGCGTTGCCGAGCCCGCCCCGGCCGCCCTGCGCGGCGACGTACGACGTCCCCTGCCCGACCAGGTCGGCGAGGACGTTGCCCGCCTTGTCGAGCACGACGGTTCCGTCCGGCACCGGCAGGATCAGGTCCTGGCCGTCCTTGCCGGAGCGGTTGCCGCCCTCGCCGGGTTTGCCGTTGGTGGCCTTGCGGTGCGGGGAGTGGTGGTAGTCGAGCAGGGTGGTGACCGACTGGTCGACGGTGAGGATGACGTCGCCGCCACGCCCGCCGTTGCCGCCGTCGGGCCCGCCCAGCGGCTTGAACTTCTCACGGTGGACGGAGGCACAGCCGTGGCCTCCGTTACCCGCGGCGACATGCAGTTCGACGCGGTCCACGAAGGTGGTCATGGGATGTGCCTCCTGGGGGTCCCCCCGGCCGAAGGCTGGGGGAGTACGAATAAGTCTTACCGAATGAAACACGCGAAAGGCGGACCCGCTTCCCCGAAGGGAAGTGAGGTCCGCCTCGCGAAAGTTTCCGATCAGGCGACCGGAACGATGTTCACGACCTTGCGGCCACGGCTGGTGCCGAACTCCACCGCACCGGCCTGCAGCGCAAACAGCGTGTCGTCGCCGCCACGGCCGACGCCCGCACCGGGGTGGAAGTGGGTACCGCGCTGGCGGACCAGGATCTCGCCCGCGTTGACGACCTGACCGCCGAACCGCTTCACGCCGAGGCGCTGAGCGTTGGAGTCACGACCGTTACGGGTGGACGATGCGCCCTTCTTGTGTGCCATCTCTCCTCAGTCCCTTACTTCGCAGCCGCGGGGATCTCAGTGACCTTGATCGCCGTGTACTGCTGGCGGTGGCCCTGACGACGGCGGTAGCCGGTCTTGTTCTTGTAGCGCAGAATGTCGATCTTCTGCCCCTTGTGGTGGTCCACGACCTCGGCCTGGACCTTGATGCCGGCCAGCACCCACGGGTCGCTGGTCACAGCGTCGCCGTCGACAACGAGCAGGGTCGAGAGCTCGACCGTGTCGCCAACCTTGGCAGTGGAAATCTTGTCAACCTCAACGATGTCGCCGACAGCAACCTTGTGCTGGCGACCACCGCTGCGCACGATGGCGTACACGCGGATCTCACTCTCTCGCTCGGGAACGGCACCCCCGCAGTCCAGCCACCCGCGGCAGGCGGGCAGCCTCTCCCGGTCACGCCGTGCCCGGGAGGAAGAGGTTTACGGGGATGTGGCGCGTCTGTGGACACGCCGACGGTCAAGGTTACGGGGCCGTGGCCGAAGGGGTCAAACCGGGCCGGGCCCGTGCGGTGTGCGGCCGGTCACCCGGCAGCACACCGCACACGGACGTCAGTCCTCGTCGGTGGAGGCCGTGACGGAGGGCAGCGTCTGCTGGGCCGCCGCGGTCTTCTTCGACGCCGACTTCGCGGCCGTCTTGGCGGTGGTCTTCGCCGCCTTCTTGGCCGTCGCCTTCTTTGCGGCCGTCTTCTTGGCCGCGGTCTTCTTGGTGGCGGCCTTCTTCGCGGTCGCCTTCTTGGCCGTCTTACGGGCCGTCTTCTTGGCCGGGGCCGCCTCCTCGCCCTCGGCCTCGACGGCTTCCTCCGCCGCCGGTGCCGCGGGGACGACCACGACGGCCGCCTCCTCGGACGCGGTCGGCGCGGTGGCCTTGCGCACCGCACGGCGCCGCGGACGTGCCGGGGCGGCGGGCTCGGCGGGCGCCTCGGTCTGCGGCACCTCGGCCTGGGCCGGCTCCGGCGTCACCGGGGCTTCCGGCACCTCCGGCGCGGTCTCGGGGACCGTCACCACAGCCGACTCCGCCGACGCCGACGCGGGCGAACCGGCCGGCGCGGACACCTTGCGGGTGGCCCGACGACGGGTACGGCCCTTGGGCGCGGCCTCCTCAGCGGCCTCGGCGGCCGGCGGCGCCTCGACGACCGGGTCCTCGACGGCCACGGGCTCGGCGTGCGCCTCGGCGGCCGGCTCCACCTGTACCGGACGCGCGACCTCCTCCGCTGTCGTCACGTCCTGAGCCGTCGGGGCCTGGACAGGGCCACCGTCCGCCTCACTCCTCGGCGCACCGGCCGGAGCCGACGCCCGCCGGCTCGCCCGGCGCCGCGAACGACCGCGGGTGGCCGCGGCCTCCGCCTCGGCGACGCTGCTGTACAGCTCCTCGTCCGGCGCGAACTCCGGAGCGGGCAGGGCAACCGGCTCGGCGGCCTCGGCCGCGACCTCGGCCTCGGTCTCCGCCTCCTGTTCGGCGGTCTCGCCGACCTCGACCATCCCGCCGACGATGACCTCGTGCGGCTGCTCCGGCTGCTCGGCACCGGCCCGTGCACGCTTCTTGCGCTTGCCGCCGCCACCGGTGGTGACCGCCTGGTCCAGGTGCACGATGACACCGCGGCCGTTGCAGTGGACGCAGGTCTCGGAGAACGACTCCAGCAGCCCCTGCCCGACCCGCTTACGGGTCATCTGCACCAGCCCCAGCGAGGTCACCTCGGCCACCTGGTGCTTGGTCCGGTCCCGGCCCAGGCACTCCAGCAGGCGGCGCAGCACCAGATCGCGGTTGGACTCCAGCACCATGTCGATGAAGTCGATGACGATGATGCCGCCGAGGTCGCGCAGCCGCAGCTGGCGGACGATCTCCTCGGCCGCCTCCAGGTTGTTCCTGGTGACGGTCTCCTCGAGGTTGCCGCCCTGGCCGGTGAACTTGCCGGTGTTGACGTCGACGACGACCATCGCCTCGGTCCGGTCGATCACCAGCGAACCGCCGCTGGGCAGCCAGACCTTGCGGTCCAGCGCCTTGGCGAGCTGCTCGTCGATCCGGTACGTGGCGAAGACGTCGACCTCACTGGTCCACTTCTGCAGCCGCTCGGCCAGATCCGGCGCGACGTGCGCGACGTAGCCGTGGATGGTCTGCCAGGCGTCGCCTCCGCTGACGATGACCTTGGAGAAGTCCTCGTTGAAGATGTCGCGCACGACGCGGACGGTCATGTCCGGCTCGCCGTACAGCAGCGTCGGCGCGTTGCCGTTCTTCGCCTTCTTCTGGATGTCCTCCCACTGCGCCTGCAGCCGCTCGACGTCCCGGCGCAGCTCGTCCTCGCTCGCGCCCTCGGCGGCGGTGCGCACGATGACGCCCGCGTCCTCGGGGACGATCTTCTTGAGGATGGTCTTCAGCCGGGCCCGCTCGGTGTCGGGCAGCTTGCGGCTGATGCCGGTCATCGAGCCCTCGGGGACGTACACGAGGTAGCGGCCGGGGAGGGAGACCTGGCTGGTGAGGCGGGCGCCCTTGTGGCCGATCGGGTCCTTCGTCACCTGGACGAGGACCGACTGGCCCGACTTCAGGGCGGACTCGATACGCCGCGGCCCGTTGGCCATGCCCAGCGCCTCGAAGTTCACCTCACCCGCGTAGAGAACCGCGTTGCGGCCCTTGCCGATGTCGATGAAGGCGGCCTCCATCGACGGCAGCACGTTCTGCACCTTGCCGAGGTAGACGTTGCCGACGTACGAGGTCGACTGCTCCTTGTTGACGTAGTGCTCGACGAGCACGCCGTCCTCCAGGACGCCGATCTGCGTACGGTCGCCGTTCTGCCGGACCACCATGACGCGCTCGACGGCCTCGCGGCGGGCCAGGAACTCGGCCTCGGTGATGATCGGAACGCGGCGGCGGCCCTGCTCACGCCCTTCGCGGCGGCGCTGCTTCTTGGCCTCCAGACGCGTCGAGCCCTTGATGGACTGCACCTCGTCGGACGGCTCGGCCTTCGGGCGGGGCTCGCGGACCTTGACGACGGTGCGCTCGGGGTCGTCGGCGGACGGCTCGGTGTCGGGGGCGGAGTCGCCGGCGCGACGACGCCGGCGACGGCGACGCCGGCTGCTGGTGGACGAGCCACCGGACTCAGCGCCCCGGTCGTCCTCCTCGGCGTCCTCCTCGACCTGCTCGGCGGTGTCCTCGGCGTCCTGCGCGGCCTGCTCGGCGGCGAGCTCCTCGACCTCGTCGCCCTCGCCGGACTCGCCCTCGGCGGACTCGCCCCGGCGACGGCGCCGGCCACCGCGACGACGACGGCGACGCGCTCCGGTCTCCTCGCCCTCGTCACCCTCGGCGGCCTCCTCGGCCTCCTCCTCCGCCTCGTCCTCGACGACGGTCTCGGCGGCCTGCGCCTCGGGCTCTTCGGCACCCCGGCGACGGCGGCGACGCCGCGGCCCGGGCTGCTCCTCGGGGAGTTCCTCGGCCTCAGGGGCCTCCTCCGCCGCCTCGGCGGCCGCTTCGGCGGCGGCCCGCTCGGGCGTCTGGAACTGCGGCTCGGTGAACACGGGCGCCTGGAACACGGCGACCGCGGGCCGTGCGGGCCGACGCGGCGACTCGGCCTCGCCCTCCGCGACGTCCTGCTGCGCGGGGGCGGCGAACCCGGTGGCGGCCTTGCGCACGACCCGGCGCCGGGCACGGCGCGACGTACCGCCCTCGCCGCCCTGGTCGGCGACGGCTTCGGGGGCGGCGACGGCGGGGGCCGCGGTCACCGGCACCTCGACGGCGGCGGGCGTCTCGGGCCCGGCGGGAACCTCGGCAGCGGCGGGTGCCTCGGCTTCCTCGGCACCGGACGGCGTCCGCTCGCTCGTGGGCTCCCCGGCCGGTGCGGCGGCCCTGCGGGTGGCACGCCGACGGGTGCGGCGCGGAGCCGCCTCCTCGGCGGTCTCCGGTGCGGGCGCGGCGGCCTCGGTCTGCGGCGCGGCAGCGGGCTCCTCGACGGCCTCTGCCGCAGCGGGGGACGCGACGGGCGCGGACACGCGACGGGTCGCACGCCGACGCGTACGACCGGCCGGCGCAACCTCCTCAGCGGGCTCGGCCTCGGCGGGCTCGGCCTCGGCGGCCGGTGCCTCGGCGGCCTCGCTCACCGGCGTGGCGGACGGAGCGGTCGCGGGCACCACCGTCTCGGTGGCCTCGGCGCCCTCCGGGGACGCGACCGGCGCCGACACACGACGGGTGGCCCGGCGCCGGGCCCGCGGCGGAGCGGGCTCCTCGGTGACTTCGGCGACTTCGGCAGCCGCGCTCTCCTCGGGAACCTCGGCAGGGGCCGGAGCCGCGGCCGTCACCGGCACCACGGTCTCGGCGGCCTCCGCGGCGGCGGGGGACGCGGCAGGCGCGGAGACCCGGCGAGTCGCACGCCGACGCGTACGACCGGCAGGCGCGGCGGCCTCGTCACCGGCGGCAGCAGCGGTCTCGACAGTCTCAGCGGCGGCCTCGGTCTCCTGGGCCTCAATGACCTCGACCGCCTCCTCGGCCTCCGCCGAAGCAATCTCGGTGGACTCGGCAGCCGGTATGGCCGGCGTGACGGTTTCGGCCGGGGTGCCGGAGGTGGCGGTCGGCGGTCCCGCCGGGCGGGAAGCGGCACGGCGCCGACGGCGCGGCGGCAGGGTGTCGCTGGGGGTGTTCAGTTCGGGGCCCGTGGTGGGCTCAGTGGGTTCGATCGGCTCGAGCATGCGGGCGTTTCTCCCGTCAGGCTCCCGGGCGCCGCACCTGGTCCGGCGGGTATGCCGGTGACGTCCGCGGCTCGCGCGATGCGCGACTGCCGCCGTCCGGGGCGCGGGCGCCGCACGGGAGCTCTCTGTAGTCCTGTCTCGCCGGTTCCGTATGCCGTGTTGCGTACGGCCTGGCGAAAGTCTTGTGGTCGGTGCGCTGCCCGACCCAGGTGGCTCCCGAGTACGAGGGCGGCGCTACGACGTGCGTCCCTGCGCGGAACCTTCCTTACGCCGACGCCTTCGCGGCGGCAGGATCGGCGGCTCCCGGAGTGGTGGCCGGGGCGGCCGTGACTGCCTCGCGGTCGGGCGCGAGCGGGTCGGTCACCGTGCCGGTCTCTTCATCGAACAGCCCCTGCGCCAGCCTGGTCACCGCTGCGGGGACCGGCGGCGCCAGGTCGGCCACGGCGCGGAGACCGGACAGGACGTCGTCGGGTCGTACGGCAGGCGTCACGTGCCGAACAACCAGCCGCAGTATCGCACAGGGCTGGTCCGTCGGCCTATCAGCAGGCGAACTGTGCATTTCAGAGCTTGCCGCGCTGTCCAGGCTCGCAACGGCCGGGCGGGCGTCGAAGGTGCGGACGCCGTTCTTGGTCAGCCGCTGGACCTCGACGGTCTCGGCCGCGTTGAAGGCGGCCACCGCGCGGGCGGCGTCGGCCGGGTCCACGCCGTCCAGCTGCAGCTCCCAGACGGAGGCCGTCAGCCGGTCGGCGAGCCCCGAGGTGCGGGCCTCGACCGCCTCGACGATGTCGAGCCCGTCGGGCAGCGACTCGTCGAGGAGCGCGCGCAGGGTCTCCGGATCGCGCGGTTCGGTGAGGGCGATCTCCAGGTACTCCGCCTCACTGCCCGTGCCGGTGGGTGCGGCATTGGCGTACGACACCTTCGGGTGCGGGGTGAACCCCGCCGAGTACGCCATGGGCACCTCGGCGCGGCGCAGCGCACGCTCGAAGGCGCGCTGGAAGTCACGGTGGCTGGTGAACCGGAGGCGGCCGCGCTTGGTGTAGCGCAGTCGGACGCGCTGCACCGCGGGTGCCGGCGGCGGGCCTTCGGGCTGTCGCTTGCCCAGTGTCGTTCAGTCCTTAGTGAGTGCGGTCGTACTGCTACCAAGAGTACGTGTGCCGGCGGCCGCGGGTTCCCGTCGGGCCACCGCCTCCCGCTGCCGGGGCTCGCCGAACAGCATGCGCCGGACGTCGGCCCGCGCCTGCCGTACGGATGCCCGGGCCGAGGCCAGCGCCTGCTGCGTCGTCCGCCCCACGGCGCGCGCGGCCTCGGCGGCGGGCCGCAGAACCGTGTCCCGTACGACGTGCCCGACGGGCGTCAGCACGCTGCGGTACACCCAGCGCACCGGCTCCACGAAGATCCACCGGAAGAGAGTCCCCAGGAACCGACCGACGGCGAGCGAGATGTGCCCGGCGACCCGCCAGGCGTGCCCGAGCGCCGCCCCGACCTCCCGTCCGATGACGGCGAGCACCCGCCCGACCGGCACCAGTACCCAGCGCCACAACGCGAGCGCGGGCAGGACGAGGAGGATCCGTGCCGTCCAGTACAGGGCCACGCCGATCCCGGTGACGATCACGCCCAGGAGCCACACGAGCCCCTTCGCGCACCAGGCGACCGCCCGCCCGACGGGGGTGAGGACCCACTCGTACAGCCACCGCGCGGGAACGACGACGAGGTACCGCACGAGCCACGCCACGGCGGTGTACACCCCGATCCCGAGGGCGGCGAGCACGGCTCCGATGCCCTTGAGCAGCCACATGATCCCGTGCCCGACGGGCGTCAGCACGCGCGCGTACACCCATGCCAGCCCGGCCCCGATCCCCCGTGCCACCCACGCGATCCCGTGTCCGACCGGCGTCAGGACGTACCGGTACAGCCAGACGCACGGCGCCACGACGAGCACGTTCCCCAGCCAGGCGAGCGCCCTGCCGGCCGGCACGACGACGTACCGCCACAGGGCGACGAACGGCCAGACGAACACCGCCCGCCCGAGCCACAGCAGCGCCCGCCCCAGCGGCCTGAACACCGTGTCGCCGAGGAACCGCCCGGCGACGGCCAGCGCGTCCCAGACCATCCGCACCGGGAGGACGAGCACGAGCACGACGATCCGCACCGAAATGCGGATCGCGACGGCGAGACACCCCTCGGGCGCCTGCTGAGCCGACGGCTTTTCCAGATCCATACCGTCGTAGACGCCACAGCCTCCGATCCGGATCCCCTCGCCCCGATCCGGATCCCTTGAAATCTCTGTCGGCCGAGGAGATACAGACGAATGTTTCGGGAGACACGGGTTACTTGAAGACGTTTGGTGGCGATATGCCCGAGAAGGTGAATGATCACGAACGACAGTGAGCAGCCAGAGCGGGTGTCGGCCGCTGAGGCGATGCGGCAGGCGACCGAGCAGCTCACCGAGCTGCTCGGGCGGCCCCCGGAGTCCGTTTCGGCACTGAAGCCGACGGACCAGGGCTGGGAGGCCGAGGTCGAGGTCGTGGAGCTGGAGCGCATCCCGGAGACCACGAGTGTGATGGCCAGCTACGAGGTCGTCCTGGACCCGGCCGGCCAGCTGATGGGTTATGAACGCGGGCGCCGCTACACACGCGCCCAGCTCGACCGGGGCGACCACTGACGTGGTCATCCCTTCCCCGAAGGGAGAACACCGTGACCATCACACCGGGCGGCGGCGCTGCACCCGCCCCCACCCAGGGCTCCGGAAACCTGTACGACGTGCTGGAGTTGGTCCTGGACCGCGGGCTGGTGATCGACGCCTTCGTGCGGGTGTCCCTCGTCGGCATCGAGATCGCCAAGGTGGACGCGCGCGTCGTCGTGGCCAGCGTCGACACGTACCTGCGCTTTGCCGAGGCGTGCAACCGGCTGGACCTCGAAGCGGGCCGCAAAGCCCCCGCACAGCTGCCCGACGTGATGGAGCGCGTCACCGAGGGCGGCGCCAAGGGCAAGAGCAAGGGCGCTCTGAGCGGAGCCGTCGAAGCATTCACGGAGTCCCTTCAGAAGGGCCGCCACGACGAGATCGAAAGCGGAGAACGACCTCGGCGAGGCAAGGAGGAACGGCGGGAGCGGGAGCGCGAGCCCATCGAGCGCGGCTCGGAACGCCGTTCCTCCAAGGAGCGCGAGGAGTGAGCGATGTCGCTGTACGTCTACGCCATCACCAAGCCATCGCACCCCCTGCGGCTCGACGACCTGGAGGGCGTCGGCGAGTCGCCCTCCGAGCTGCGGGTGGTGCACGGCGACTCGCTGTGCGCCGTCGTCAGTGAGGCCCCGGACGACCTGTCGATCGCACGCCGGGACATCGAGGCACACCACGCGGTGCAGGAGCGGCTGTGGTCCGACGGCGTCTCGCTGCCGCTGAGCTTCGGCTTCGTCGCCCAGGACGAGGACGCCGTACGCGCCGTTCTGGAACAGGGCGCCGAGCAATACGCCCAGCGGCTGGCGGTGCTCACCGACCGCGTGGAGTTCAACGTCAAGGGCGTACAGGACGAGGACGCGTTGCTGCGGCAGATCGTCGAAGAGTCCCCGCGGGTACGCGAGTTGAACGAGGCGACCCGCGAGGGCGGCGGAAGCTACGAGCAGCGGCTGGAACTCGGCCAGCTCGTGGCCCAGGAGGTGCAGAGCCGCCATGAGGCGCTCGCCGCGCAGATCGTCGCCGCTCTGCGACCGCTCGTGTACGCGGAGAGTCTGTCGCCGCCCTCCGAGCAGTACTTCGTCAACGCCTCGTTCCTCGTGGACCGCGAGAAGTCCGAGGCCTTCGCGGAGGCCGGCCGGGAGCTGTCCGAGCAGCTGCCCGAGGGAGTCGAGCTCCGGATCGGCGGCCCGCTGCCCCCCTACAGCTTCGCGTGACGGCAGTCGGCGGGCACAACCGAACGACACAAGGAGGCACCGTGGGACTGGTCTTCGAGATCCTGGCCCTTCCCCTCGCTCCCATGCGGGGCGTGGGCTGGGTGCTCGACAAGGTCGTGCGCGCAGCCGAGCAGGAAGCCTACGACCCTGCCCCGGTACAAGCGGAGCTCGCCGACCTGGAGCGGGCGCGGACCGAGGGCCGTATCGACGAGGAGAAGTTCGCACAGCGCGAGCAGGAGCTGTTGCAGCGGCTGGAGGAGATCAGGGTGTACCAGCTCCGGCAAGTCCAGCAGCCATGACGGGGGAAGGCGGTCACGGGGCAAGGAGAAAGGCATCATGAACAGCGCCAAGATCGGAACTGCCCTGATCGGCGGCTATGTGCTGGGCCGCAGGAGGAAGGCCAGGGTCGCCCTGGGGCTCGCCCTGGCGATGGCCGCCAGGCGGGCCAAGGGCGGCGACCTCGCCAAGGCCCTCACCCCCGTGCTCGGCAACCTCAACCGGCAGGTCCGCACCGAGTTGACGAGCGCGAGCAAGGCCGCGGCGAGCTCCGTGCTGAACGCCCAGGCCGACCATCTCGCCGACACCCTGCACGAACGCACGCTCGGTCTCCAGGGAAAGCGGGACGAGAGGGAACCGCGCGAGGAGCGCGAGGCCGTCGAGCGGGACGAGGAAGAACCGCGCGAGGCCCGCGAAGACGACGAGCGGGACGAGGAAGAACCGCGCGAGGCCCGCGAAGACGACGAGCGGGACAGGGAAGAGGGCAGGACGTCCTCTGCGAAGTCGCGCGGCACCAAGCGAGCGAGGAGGTCGGACGATGGCTGACGGCGGCACGGCCGAACGCGGTTCGTCGGCCGGTACCGGAACGCTGAAGAACCCGGGCGCGAACCGGTTGGTGGAGGAGCTGGGGTCCTACGCCGAGGCCCGCCTGGAACGCGCCCTGACAGGTGTCGGACACAAGATGGGCGAGGCGGCGAGCCGACTCGGCTCCGCCCACATAGGTCCCGGCAATCTCGTCCATGCCGTCGGCAAGGGCGGCAGGAAGCTCGGCGGGCAACTCGGCGCGCAGGTCGCGTCCCAGGCCAAGGAGACCGCCGCGCACGCCAAGGACACCGTGGCGGAGAAGGTCAAGGACGTCGCCGGAGCCGGCAAGAAGCACGGGCCGCCGTCCGGCGGCGGGCCCAAGAGCCTCACCATCATCGAGGACATCGACATCGGCGTCCCGGTGCGCGAGGCATACGACCAGTGGACGCAGTTCACGGAGTTCGGCCGGTTCACCAAGGGCGTGGTCGACGTCGAGCAGCAGGACGACACCACGACCCAGTGGCAGGTCAAGATCGGCAAGGCGAGCCGCACCTGGACCGGGACGATCACGGAGCAGGTGCCCGACGAGCGGATCGCCTGGACCTCCGAGGCGGCCAAGGGAACCACCAGGGGCGTGGTCACCTTCCATCCGCTGGCCGAGAACCTCACCAAGGTGCTGCTGGTCCTCGAGTACTTCCCCAAGGGCGTCGTCGAGAGGGCCGGGAGCCTGCTGCGGGCCCAGGGCCGCCGTACCCGGCTCGATCTGAAGCTCTTCCGCAAGTTCGTGATGATGCGCGGCAAGGCCACGGGCGCCTGGCGCGGCGAGATCCGCGAGGGCGAGGTGGTCCGCGGCCCGGAGGAGGAGGCCGAGGAAGAGCGCCGTGAGGCCCGTGGGGAGGAGAAAGAGCGGCCCCGCGACAAGGAGGACAAGGAGAAGGGCGAGCGGGACGAGGAGAAGGGCGAGCGGGACGAGGAGGAGTACGAGGAGCAGCCCGAGGACCGTTACGACGAGCGGGACGAGGACGAGGAAGAAGAGGAGGAGAACGAGGAGCCCGAAGACCGCGACGAAGAAGACGAAGAAGAAGCACCCGCCGATGAGAGCCCTCGGCGCCGCAGGTAGCCGAAGGCGCCGAGCCACTCTCAGGAACGAGGTCGAGGACGCCGTGACCGAGCCCCACTCCGCCGGCCCTTCCCCCGCGCGCACGCTCCAGCCGTACGGCCAGGGACAGGGTGCGAACCTTGCCGACATACTCGAGCGCGTGCTCGACAAGGGCATCGTCATCGTCGGCGACATCAAGATCGACCTGCTCGACATCGAACTGCTCACCATCCGGCTCCGCCTGCTGGTCGCCTCCGTGGACAAGGCCAAGGAGATCGGCATCGACTGGTGGGAGCGCGACCCGGCCCTGTCGTCCCGCGCCGACGGCACGCGCGACCTCGAGGAGCAGAACGCCCGGCTGCGCGACGAGATCAAGGAGCTGCGCAAGCAGGTGGCTGAGTCGCAGGCGGAGCTGCCCGAAGGCGGTTCGGGCAGCCGCCGCCGTTCACACGACCGCGAGCGTGAGCGGGAGCGGGAGACCACGGCGGAGCCGCGGCGCAGGAGCCGCAGAACCGCAGAGGACGACGACCGCCGGAGTTGACGCCATGGACGACCAGCTCAGCTACGCGTACGCCGTCGTACGGCCCGTCGCTGCCCTGGAGCGGGACGCACTCCCCGGCGTGCGCGGGGTCGCGGACGCGCCCGTCACGCTGGTTCACCACGGCGACGTGGCGGCAGCGGTCAGCCCGGTCCCAGGGGCCGACTTCTCCGAGGCCGCTCTCAAGGCTCACCTGGAGGACCTGGACTGGCTGGAGACCGTGGCCCGGGCCCACCACCACGTCGTCGAAACCCTTGGCGCTCACACCACGGTGCTCCCGCTCCGCCTGGCGACGGTGTACCTCGACGACGCCCGGGTCCGCGAGATGCTCGGCGAACAGGAGAAGACCTTCACCGCGCTGCTGGACCGGCTCGCCGGCCATGTCGAGTGGGGCGTGAAGGTCTACGCCGACGCCTCCCGTACAGCCGCTCGGCCGCAGGCGGCCACCCCGGCCGACGAACCCGACTCCGGCCGCGCCTACCTGCGCCAACGCCGGCACCAGCAGCACGCGCGCGAGGACGCCTGGTCGTCCGCCGCCGAGGCCGTCCGCCACATCGAGGACCAGGTCTGGAACCTCGCCGTGGCACACGTCCGGCACCGGCCCCAGCAGGGCAGGCTGGCCGGCGGAACCGGGGAGAACGTCGCCAACGACGCCTATCTCGTTCCTCGCCGTCTCGCCGAGGAGTTCCGTGAACGGGTCCTGCAGGCCGCCGAGGGATTCCCGGGCGTACGGGTGGAGGTCACCGGCCCGTGGGTGCCGTACTCGTTCGCCCAGGCGCCGGAACCCCAGCCCCCGGAGGGAGCGCGACAGCGGTGACCGCGTACGAGGATCCCCCGCTCGCCCAGCGCCAGGTCGCCCTGATCGACCTGCTCGACCGGCTGCTGAGCGGCGGTGCGGTGCTCACCGGCGACATCGTCCTGTCGATCGCGGACATCGACCTGGTCAGGATCTCGCTGCGCGCGGTGATCGTCGGCGTGCACGAGCAGCAGTGGGAGGCCCTCGTTCCAGAAGCGCCCCTCCCCGGAACGACCCTCGTCGGAGGCGACGACCGGCATGACGAACCCCGCTGACCGCCCGCACGCCGACCGCCTGGAGGAAGTCGTCGACGCCGCGCAGCGCGCCTTCGCGCTCCTCCCCGCCCGGCCGGACGAGCTGCCACCCCTCGGCAACCAGGACCACCGGTCCTCGGTCGCCCGCCGCCTCCGCACCGATCCGGAGACGGTGGAACGCGACCTGGTCAAGCTCGTCCTCACCATCGTCGAGCTGCTCCGCCAGCTCATGGAACGCCAGGCCCTGCACCGCGTCGACCAGGGCGGCCTCACCGAGGAGCAGGAGGAACGACTGGGGCTGACCCTGATGATCCTCCACGACCGCATGACGGAACTCTGCCGCCGCTACGACCTCACGATGGAGGACCTCAACCTCGACCTGGGCCCACTCGGTCCGCTTCTACCGCCCTGACATGGTCGGCCCGTTGACCACACTCAACGGCAACAGCTTCTTGCCCGTCGGGCCGATCTGGATACTCGTGTCCATCTGCGGGCATGGCGAGCACTACGCATGGGCCGAGTGGCGTTACGCCACTTCGATGCCGTAATCCTGGACGAGCTGCTCAAGACCACCGGTGTAGCCCTTCCCACCGAGCACGAAGTCCCAGTCGCCACTTGGCCTGCGCCGGAAGGAGCCGAGCACCAACGCGGTCTCACGGGAGCGGCCGTCGGAGACCTCAAGCCGACCGAGTTCGGTCATCGCCGGGTCCAGCAACCGGATGCAGGCATCCGTGAACCCGGACAGGTCGGCCTCCGGGTTCACCTCTGGATCAACAGCCGCCACCAGCACGAACCGATCAGCCCCTTCCGGCAGCGCGTCGAATGAGACACGAATTGCCGCTTTGTCCGGCGCCGAAGCCGGCACTGCGCGTACCGAGCCGTCCGGAGTCTGCGCGTTGTTGAAGAAGATGAAGTGGTCTTCGCTGAGGACTCGGTTTCCGCGACAGACAAGCGCGCATACATCCAATGCAACGTTGCCGGACCATCTCATGCCCAACACGTTGTAGTCATCGGGCGGAGTTGCAGGATCAGAGGGCGTCGGCTGCGCTGGGGCCCCTCGGCCGCCCTCTCCCAGGCGTCCGCGAAGCCCGTGCTGTGCAACAGGTCGACAAGTTCGCTGCCCGAGATGAGCTCCAGGGGCTTGCCGCGAGCGAACGTATGCGAGCCAGGGCCGAAGCCTGACGTGGTCACCAGAACGCCCTTGTTGGCGCCGGCATCTTGGACCGTGCCGTACAAGTCGCGCACCGCCGTGGGCGGCACCGTGCTGCGGTAGCGCTTCACCTGTACGACGATCTTGCCGCCTCGGATGGGCGTCGGGTCCAACGCGTCGACATCCACGCCACCGTCATTCGAGCGCTGCGTCGTCACGGCCTGCATGCCCATGGCACGGAACAGGTCGGCAACAAGGGACTCAAAGGTGATCGGATCCATGTCATACAGATCCGGTTCCTCATCGCCGCCATGGGTGATGACACGGTTTCCGACGTCCTGGGGCTGCCGGCTCGGCCGTACAGCGGTGAGTTGGTCAGGCCGGCTCGCAAGCTGCCCCCGCAATGCGCCCGTCAAGCAGCTGACAGCGTCCACCTGTTCCAGGTGGAGATCGGTGAACACCGCCCGCGGCGCCATGACGGTCGCCAGAAAGATGTGCGCTTGCCTGCCTGTCGCTGGATCGTGGGCGTCCACGAAGCCGTTCAGGGCCACCGAGTCGAGGATGCCGTATTCGTCCGCTGCGAAGAGCTGGTGCAGGACCAGCAGCATGCTCTGCACCAACACCTCTCGGTACAGCGCACGGCGCTGGCTCACAGGACGTGCCGTTTCCTTGTCCTGGTCCTGGGAGGGTACGTACCTCACTGACTTCGCTTCCGGGACAACGTCGTACCCGGGCATCTCCCAGTCCAGCACCAACTGCCGCGCCGCAGTGTCGTACGCCGCCGAGACCTGCCGCGGAAACCCTTCGGGCCACGCCGTCGACGCGTAGAGAGCCGCCGAGAAGTACTCGACTACGGAGTCAGGATCACCCCGCCTGACCCCCTCGGTCACCTCGGCGATGCCAGCGTTGTGCCGACGCACCTCCGACCGCTGAGTCTCAGCCCTCTGCTCGTAGGCCCGCTGGAAGGCCGCCAACTGCTGCTGTCGCTGCGCTTCGGCAGCCTGTGCGGCTTGCCAGTCACGCTCGAAACGAGCCCGAGCCTCAGCCTGTGCCTGTGCGCGCCGGTTCGCCGTCCAGCCTCCCTGAGCTTGGTACTGGCTCGGATCCGGCATGCGCACCGGCCACGCGAGAGGACCCGGATCGAACGGCGCGATCTCTTCCGAGCGCATCAGGGACGACGCTCTGAAGGCTGGCGCCTGACAACCAGCGGCCAGCACCCCCTGCAAGGTCGCGACCTGAGCTTCCAGCTCCTCCGTACGGCGCCTGGCCTCCGCCTGGCGGTAGTCGCGGTGGCCCTGAGCAGCAAGGCGCTGATAGGCCTGCGCTTGTCGCGCCTCCTCCCGACGCTGTCTGATCTCAGCTTCCATCTGGCGCTGTTGCTGACGTTGCATCTCAGCCCAGACGCCGACAAAACCGGCAGAGCGACGACTCATGCGCTACAGGCCCCCTCCCCAGGACGTCGGCACCGCCGACGGAGCTCTGGTTGCCCCCACAACCAGCAGTAACGAGACGACTTTATCCAGCAATCGCCGTCCTGGATATCAACTTGCCACAGGCAACCCGAATCGACAGTTCGGGCAGGTCACCGCCCCCAGCGGCGCGAAGGCGAGGTCGCGCCGTGCAGTGCCCTCAGGGCGCACCAGACACCACTGAGCCCCCTCCGAATCGAAGGGGGCTCCAATGATCGCCAGGAGGCTTCAGCAGGACCGCAGGGGGCTCAGATCCACTCCACCTCTGAGTGGATGTCCGCGGTCCCTCCAGGACCCGGCAGAGGTGTTCGGGCCCGGTACTGCGTCACCGGCTGCCGACTACTCGACGCCCCGACAGCAGCCAGCGCAGCCGCCACCTCGTCCTCACTCGCCCCCGCCAGGGCATCCATCACCCGAACGAGTGCGTCGCTCACCTCAGTGCCCGTGCCCGCTCGGCGCCGGCGCAGCGTTCTTGACCGTCAGAGGCAGCAGCTTCTTCCCGGTCGGTCCGATTTGTATGGCCGTGTCCATCTGCGGACACACCCCACAGTCGAAGCAGGGCGTCCACCGGCAGTCCTCGACCTCTGTCTCGTCGAGGGCGTCCTGCCAGTCCTCCCACAACCAGTCCTTGTCCAGCCCCGAATCCAGGTGGTCCCAGGGCAGGACCTCCTCGTAGGTGCGCTCGCGCGTCGTGTACCAGTCGACGTCGACGCCGAAGGGGGCCAGCGCCTTCTCCGCGCAGTTCATCCAGCGGTCGTAGGAGAAGTGCTCGCGCCAGCCGTCGAAGCGGCCGCCGTCGTCGTAGACGGCGCGGATGATCGCGCCCACCCGCCGGTCACCCCGCGACAGCAGGCCCTCGACGATGCCCGGCTTGCCGTCGTGGTAGCGGAAGCCGATGGAGCGGCCGTACTTCTTGTCGCCGCGGATCTTGTCCCGGAGCTTCTCCAGGCGGGCGTCGGTCTCCTCCGCGGACAGCTGCGGCGCCCACTGGAACGGGGTGTGGGGCTTCGGCACGAACCCGCCGATCGACACCGTGCAGCGGATGTCGTTCGAGCGGGAGACCTCGCGGCCCTTCGCAATCACCTTCGTCGCCATGTCGGCGATCTGCAGCACGTCCTCGTCGGTCTCCGTCGGCAGGCCGCACATGAAGTACAGCTTCACCTGGCGCCAGCCGTTGCCGTACGCCGTGGCGACGGTCCGGATGAGGTCCTCTTCCGAGACCATCTTGTTGATGACCTTGCGGATGCGTTCCGAGCCGCCCTCCGGCGCGAAGGTCAGGCCGGAGCGGCGGCCGTTGCGCGTGAGCTCGTTCGCCAGGTCGATGTTGAAGGCGTCCACCCGGGTGGACGGCAGCGACAGGCCGATCTTGTCTTCCTCGTAGCGGTCCGCCAGGCCCTTCGCGATATCGCCGATCTCGGAGTGGTCCGCCGACGACAGGGACAGCAGGCCGACCTCCTCGAAGCCCGTCGCCTTCAGTCCCTTGTCGACCATCTCGCCGATGCCCGTGATGGAGCGCTCGCGCACCGGGCGGGTGATCATGCCGGCCTGGCAGAAGCGGCAGCCACGCGTGCAGCCGCGGAAGATCTCCACCGACATGCGCTCGTGGACCGTCTCGGCCAGCGGGACGAGGGGCTGCTTGGGGTACGGCCACTCGTCGAGGTCCATCACCGTGTGCTTGGACACGCGCCACGGCACACCCGACCTGTTCGGTACGACGCGGGCGATGCGGCCGTCGGGCAGGTACTCGACGTCGTAGAAGCCGGGGACGTACACCCCGCCGGTCTTCGCCAGCCGGAACAGCAGCTCCTCGCGGCCGCCGGGGCGGCCCTCGGCCTTCCAGGCGCGGACGAGCTCGGTGACCTCCAGGACGGCCTGCTCGCCGTCGCCGATGACCGCGCAGTCGATGAAGTCGGCGATCGGCTCGGGGTTGAAGGCCGCATGGCCGCCGGCCATGACGATCGGGTCGTCGACGGTGCGGTCCTTCGCCTCCAGCGGGATGCCGGCGAGGTCCAGGGCGGTGAGCATGTTCGTGTAGCCCAGCTCCGTGGAGAAGCTGATGCCGAGCACGTCGAAGGCCTTCACCGGCCGGTGGCTGTCCACGGTGAACTGCGGGACGCCGTGCTCACGCATCAGCGCCTCGAGGTCCGGCCACACGCTGTAGGTCCGCTCGGCGAGGACGCCCTCGCGCTCGTTGAGGACCTCGTAAAGGATCATGACGCCCTGGTTGGGCAGACCGACCTCGTACGCGTCCGGGTACATGAGCGCCCAGCGGACATCACAGGCGTCCCAGTCCTTGACAGTGGAGTTGAGCTCTCCACCGACGTACTGGATCGGCTTCTGCACATGCGGGAGCAGGGCTTCGAGCTGCGGGAAAACCGACTCGACAGACATCGTGGGACTTTCGTGAGCTGACAGGGGTGACCATCAAGCGTAACGCGGCCGGGCCCCTCGCCCGTACGCTCAGATCCCCGCCCCGCCTCTCATCCGCTCCCACGCCCCCGGCAGCTCCTCCTCCACCGCCGTGGCCCGCTGCTCCTCCCTGCCGTACAGCACGCCGTACGTGAACGAGCTCTCCCCCGCGGCGTGTGCCTGGTCGGCGAGCTCCTTGAGGGCCTCCCGGCTCATCACGCTGTCCTGGTGCTCCCCGAGCAGGCCCTGCAGCTCCTTCATGGACGAGACCAGCAGGGACGCCGACCGGCCGAGTGCGGGG
This sequence comes from Streptomyces sp. NPDC127197, assembly GCF_042672405.1. Classification (NCBI taxonomy): domain Bacteria; kingdom Bacillati; phylum Actinomycetota; class Actinomycetes; order Kitasatosporales; family Streptomycetaceae; genus Streptomyces; species Streptomyces sp. NPDC127197. Next base: position 132,927 of record NZ_JBHXVG010000013.1, read on the forward strand.
GCCGCCGCCTCCGCCGCGTACCGGGCCCGCTTGGCCTTCTTGCGGGCCTCGTGCAGCGCCAGGTCGCGATCGTGCCCGGGAGGTGTGGCGAGGCCCTGCTCGACCAGCCCCGACACCGCGTCGAAGGCCTCGTGCATGGCGTCGGCGACCACCTTCGACGGCTTTCCGGCCGCCCCCTTGCGCAGCGGCGGGTCGGTGATCAGGGCGTCCAGCGCGGCCAGCAGCGCCAGGTACCGGGGGCCGTCGAGGACGTCGATGATCCGCCGCCGGGAGTCTCCGCTCCGGGACTGCGACCAGCTGTGCAGCCGCTCGCGCACCGGTGCGGTGACCAGGGCGGGTGGCAGTTCCCCGAGGATGGCGGTGAGCCGCTCGGCGAGCACTTCCTGGTCCCGGCCGGCGCCCAGCTCGCCCGCGAGCCACTTCAGTTCCTCGCCGACGGGGTCGGTGACGGCACGGTCGAGGACTTTCCGGTACGTCCTGAAAGTGCTGCGCATCCGCCGGGTGGCGACCCGCATGCGGTGCACCGAGTCCTCCACGTCCCGGCGTACGGCCGGATCGAGCTCGACGACGGCGTCCCGCTGGGCCCGCAGGTACGCCAGGACATGGTCACCGGCGGTGACGGGCTCGGTGCGGTCCGGCGTCCGGCGCTTCTTCTTCCCGCCGGTCTCCTCCAGGGCCCGGGCCAGCTTCGACGCCGACCGGGAGGGGCGCACGCCGGCCTTGCGGAGCCGCTTGTCGACCTTGTCGAGGAACGCCGGGTCACCCCCGTCGGCGAGCTCGACCTCGATCTCGGTCCACTCCGCTGCGCCGCCGCGTGCGGTGAGCCGATCGGCTCGTACGGCGTCCACGCTGACCTCGGCGAGCAGTCGTCCGTCGGCGTCCACGAGATGGCGTACGTCCCGGGCCGACCGCAACCGCACCAGCGGTTCCAGCTCTGCGTCGCGTACCCGGGAGCGGACGAGCCCGGCCAGGGCGGAGGGCACCTGGTCGGAGAGCGGCGCCCGGATCTCGTCCCGTACATCGGCCGCGACGGGGAACTTCAGATGCCAGCCGGCGTCCGAGCCGCCGGTGCGGCGGCGCAGGGTGATCGAGGACGCGGCCAGGCGCTGGTCGGCGGTGTCGTAGTAGGTGGCGTCCAGTTCGGCGAGGCCCTTGTCGATGACGGCCGCCACCCCGGCGACACCGGTCAGGTCGGGCAGCCCGCTGTCGTCGGACTCGTACTTGCGCTCGATCTCACGCTTCGTATCCGCCATGACCTGAATCTAGTGGGAGTCGAGGTCTGACGGCAGGGCAAGCCCCGGGTTAATACGGGAGAAACGTCACGCGGACAGCGGGCGTTGCACCCGGATCGACTGCAGCAGTCCCACCGCCACCCACACCGCGAACATCGACGAACCGCCGTACGACACGAACGGCAGGGGCAGACCGGTCACCGGCATGATGCCGAGCGTCATGCCGATGTTCTCGAAGGACTGGAAGGCGAACCAGGCCACGATCCCGGCGGCGACGATGGTGCCGTACAACTCGGTGGAGTCGAGGGCGATCCGGCATGCCCGCCACAGCACCACGCCGAGCAGCAGGATGATGAGTCCGCCGCCGAGGAAGCCCAGTTCCTCGCCCGCGACGGTGAAGACGAAGTCGGTCTGCTGTTCCGGCACGAACTGTCCGGTCGTCTGCGAGCCCTGGAACAGGCCCGACCCGGTCAGCCCGCCCGAACCGATCGCGATGCGCGCCTGGTTGGTGTTGTAGCCGACGCCCGCGGGGTCGAGGTCCGGGTTGGCGAAGGCCGCGAAGCGGTTGATCTGGTAGTCGTCGAGGATGTGCAGCTGCCAGACGGCGATCGCACCGATCGTGCCCGCCCCCAGCAGCCCGAACACCCACCGGTTGGATGCTCCGGACGCGAGCAGGACACCGAGCACGATCACGGCCATGACCATGACCGATCCGAGGTCGGGCATCAGCATCACGATCAGCATCGGCACGGTGGCCAGGCCCAGTGCCTGGACGACCGTGCGGTGGTCGGGGTGCTGCCGGTCGCCCGCGTCCACCCGGGTCGCCAGCAGCATCGCCATGCCGAGGATGATCGTGACCTTCACGAACTCCGACGGCTGGAGCGAGAAGCCGCCGCCGATCTGGATCCATGAGTGGGCGCCGTTGACCGTGGTGCCCAGCGGAGTGAGCACCAGCAGCACCAGGAAGACCGACGCCCCGTACAGGATCGGCACGGCGGTACGCAGTGTCCGGTGGCCGAGCCAGACCGTGCCGATCATCAGCGCGAAGCCAATGCCGGTGTTCAGCAGGTGCCGGATCAGGAAGTAGTACGGGTCGCCCTGGTTGATCTCGGTGCGGTTGCGGGTCGCCGAGTACACCAGAACCGAGCCGATCAGCGACAGCGCGATCGCGGCGAGCAGTATCGTCCAGTCGAGCCGCCGGGCCAGCGAGTCACGGGCGAACAGCCGTGTCCAGCCGGCCCGTTCGGGCCCGTATCCGGAGACGTGGAAGCTGTTCGCGCCCGTCATGTGAGCATCCTCCGGCGTCCCCTGCGGCCCTGCCGCCTGCGCGTGTCGCGATTGCCCGTGGTCGGCGTCTGCACGGTCGCCGCGGTCTGCACCTCACCGTCCGCGTCCTCGGGCGCCTTCTGGCTGGCCTGCTGTTCCTTCGCCGGGTCCTTGGAGATCTTGGGCGCGGTGATCGAACCGTCCGCATGAATCTTCGGGAGGGCCTTCTGCGGGGTGGGCAGCAGGGCGTTCTTCTTGTTGATGGTGCCGTCGTCGGAGACGCCGTACAGCGCGTCGTAGATGTTGCGCACGGCCGGGCCCGAGGCGCCGGAACCCGTACCACCCTGGGAGATGGTCATGACGATCGAGTAGTCGTCGGTGTACGTCGCGAACCACGAGGTCGTCTGCTTGCCGTAGACCTCGGCAGTGCCGGTCTTGGCGTGCATCGGGATCTTGTCCTGCGGCCAGCCGACATCGGCGAACCGCCAGGCGGCGGTACCGCGGGTGGCGACGCCCTCGAGAGCCTTGTCCATCTGCGCCAGCGTCTGCCGGGTGACCGGCAGCCTGCCGTGCGACTCGGGCTCGATCTCCGAGACCTGCTTGCCGTCGGCGCTGACGACGGCCTTGCCGACGGTCGGGTCGTACAGGGTGCCGCCGTTGGCGATGGCCGCGTAGATCGTGGCCATCTGAATCGGCGTCACCAGGGTGTCGCCCTGGCCGATCGAGTAGTTGATCTCGTCACCGGCGCGCATCTTGTTGCCCTCGAGGCAGTTCTCGTAGGCGATCTGCTCGACGTAGTCGCCGTCCTTCTTGCCCGTCTTGCACCAGGCGTCCTTGTTGGCCTCCCAGTACTGCTGCTTCCACTGGCGGTCGGGGACCCGGCCGGTGACCTCGTTGGGCAGGTCGATACCGGTCTCCTTGCCGAGGCCGAACTGGTGGGCGGCCTTGTAGAACCAGTCCTTCGGCTTGCCCTTGGGGTTGATGCCGCCGTCCTTCTTCCACTCGCTGTGCGCGAGCTGGTAGTAGACGGTGTCGCAGGAGACCTCGAGGGCGCGGCCGAGGTCGATCGGGCCGTGGTTCTGGGACTCGAAGTTCTTGAAGACCTGGCCGCCGACCGAGTACGCGCTGGAGCAGTTGTAGCGGCCGTCGAAGGCGTAGCCGGCCTGGACGGCGGCCGCGGTGGAGACCACCTTGAAGATCGAGCCGGGCGCGGCCTGACCCTGTATGGCCCGGTTGAGCAGCGGGTAGTTGGACTTCTTCCCGGTGAGGCTCGCGTAGTCCTTGGCGGAGATGCCGCCGACCCAGGCGTTGGGGTCGTACGTCGGGTTGGAGGCCATGGCGACGATCCGGCCGGTCTTCGCCTCCATCACCACGACGGCGCCGGAGTCGGCCTTGTACCGCTCGTTGGTGTTGCGGTCCCACTCCTTGCGGGCGGCCTTCATCGCCTCGTTCAGCTCGTACTCGGCGACCCGCTGCACGCGTGCGTCGATGCTGGTGACCAGGTTGGAGCCGGGCTCGGCGGCGTCGGACTCGGCCTGCCCGATGACCCGGCCGAGGTTGTCGACCTCGTAGCGGGTGACACCGGCCTTGCCGCGCAACTCCTTGTCGTACTGCCGCTCCAGGCCGGACCGGCCGACCTGGTCGGAGCGCAGATACGGCGAGTCGGTGTCCTCGGACTGCTGGATCTCGTCGTCGGTGACCGGGGAGAGGTAGCCGAGGACCTGGGCGGTGTTGGCCGCGCCGGGGCTCGGGTAGCGGCGTACGGCCTGCGGTTCGGCGGTGATGCCGGGGAAGTCCTCGGCGCGTTCACGGATCTGCAGGGCCTGGCGCGGGGTGGCCTCGTCGGTGATGGGGATCGGCTGGTACGGCGAGCCGTTCCAGCACGGCTGCGGCGTCTGCGCGTCGCACAGCCGCACCTTCTCCATGACCTCCTTGGGCTGCATGCCCAGCACTCCGGCCAGTTTGGTGAGGACGCCCTCGCCGTCGTCCTTCATCTTCAGCAGTTCGGTACGGGAGGCGGAGACCACGAGCCGGGTCTCGTTGTCGGCGAGCGGCACGCCGCGCGCGTCCAGGATCGAGCCGCGTACGGCGGGCTGGACGACCTGCTGGACGTGGTTGCCGGACGCCTCCTTGGCGTAGGCCTCGCCCTCGCGGATCTGGAGGTACCACAGGCGGCCGCCGAGCGTGGCGAGGAGGGAGAGGACGAGAACCTGGATGACGATGAGCCGGGTCTGGACCCGTGGGGTCCGGCCGGTCTCGGGGATGTTGGTCACTGCGGCTGCTCCCCCTCTCCGTGTGTGTACGAGTGATATACGACGAAGCTGTGAGCCCCGGCGGTCGCCAACTCCCCTGCGTTCACAGCCGCTTGACCCCCTTGATGCGTCCGGCCCGAGCCATCCGCGAGCGGGCCGCCTTCACCTTGAGGCCGCCGAGTCCGCCGCGTTGGCTGCCGATGCGCAGGCCGGTGCCGGAGGAGAGCCAGCCGGAGGAGATGTCGGTCGCCTTGGACGCCGAGCCGGACTCCAGCGGGTCGTTCTCGGCGCGCCGGGCCAGCGCCATGACGCCGGGGACGACGAAGGGGGCGAGCAGCAGGTCGTACAGGGCGGCCGTGAACAGCAGGCTCGGCAGGCCGACATGGCGGGCGGCGGTGTCGCCGACGAGGGCGCCCACCCCGGCGTACAGCAGCGTGCTGCCGATCGCTGCGGCGACCACGACCGCCATCGGTGCGGTGGCCGACTTCACCTGGCCGTTCTCCGGCTTCACCAGGCCGGCCAGATAGCCGATGACGCACAGCACCAGCGCATAGCGGCCGGCGGCATGGTCGGCGGGCGGGGCCAGATCGGCGAGGAGCCCGGCGCCGAAGCCGATGAGGGCGCCGCCGACATGGCCGTAGACCAGGGCGAGGCCCAGCACGGTGAGCAGCATCAGGTCGGGGACGGCGCCCGGCAGATGGAGGCGGGCGAGGACGCTCACCTGGAGCACCAGGGCGACGACGACCAGGGTGGAGGAGAGCAGGATCCTGTTGAAGCGCATGAGTTCAGCTCCCCCTACTGGTCTTGCTCTTGCTGGGACTGCCCGTCGGTGGGCTCCTCCGAGGTTTCCGCGCCCGGGGTCACCGTCACCGTCACGGTGGGCGTCGGCGTGGGCCTGGGCTTGGCCGGGAGCACCGTGTCGCGCGGGTCCTTCTCGGGGGCCTGGACGACGACGCCGACGACGTCGAGCTTGGTGAAGCTGACGTACGGCGTGACGTACAGGGTGCGGGTCAGACCGCCGCCGGAGGGGTCGACGCGGGAGACGACGCCCACGGGCACCCCGGGCACGAACGGCTTGTCGGCCTGCGAGCCGAAGGTGACCAGGCGGTCGCCCTTCTTGATCCGGGCCTTGCCGTTGAGGAGTTCGACGCGCAGCGGGCGATCGCCCTGCCCGGAGGCGAAGCCGAGCTCGTCGCTGCCCTCCATCCGCGTGCCGACGGTGAAGTCGGGGTCGCTGGCGAGCAGGACGGTCGCGGTGTTCGGGCCGACGGTGGTGACCCGGCCGACCAGGCCGTCGCCGTTGAGGACGGTCATGTCGCGCTGGATGCCGTCGTTCGCGCCGACGTCGACGGTGATGGTCCAGGAGAAGCCCTGCGCGGCTCCTATGGCGATGACTTCGGCGCCCTTGATGCCGTACTGGCCGGCGCCGGCGACCTTCAGCATCTTGTCGAGCTGCTGCAGCCGGCTGCGATTGCGGTCGTCGCTGCCGAGTCTGGCCTTGAGGGCCGCGTTCTCCCGCTCCAACTCGGCGAGCCGGTCGTGCCGCTCGCCGGAGTCACGGATCGCGGCGATCGCGTTGCCCACCGGGTCGACCGCGGAGGACACCCCGTTCTCGATCGGGCCGAAGACCGTGGCCGCGGCCTGTCGGGCACCGTCGACCGGTGAGTCCTCCCCGCCGCGGATGTCCACCGTGATCAGTGCGAACGCAATGGCGATCAGCAGCACCAGGAGCAGCCGGCTCTCTCGTGTGTCCCTCACGTGCGGCGGCCGTGCCCTTCCTCATAGGAATCCGGGAAATCGGGTGAGCCCGAAAGGAATCCCCAGGGAAACCCGGCGGGCTGTTTTGTGGCAGCTTATGCCTCTATATCAACGATCCGCCGTACGAGGGGGAATCATCTCGTACGGCGGAGTCGAAGAGTTACGTCATCTGCGCGGCTGGGCGTCCAGTACCTGCTGGAGCGCCTCGAACTCCTCGACGCACTTGCCGGAACCGAGCGCCACGCTGTCCAGCGGGTCCTCGGCGATGTGGATCGGCATACCGGTCTCGCGGCGCAACCGCTCGTCCAGGCCGCGCAGCAGGGCACCGCCGCCGGTCAGCACGATTCCGCGGTCCATGATGTCGCCGGACAGCTCCGGCGGACACTTGTCGAGCGTCGTCTTCACCGCGTCCACAATCGCGTTGACGGGCTCCTCGATCGCCTTGCGTACTTCGGCGGCCGAGATGACGACGGTCTTGGGCAGTCCGGAGACGAGGTCCCGGCCGCGGATTTCGGTGTGCTCGTCGGAGTCGAGTTCGTACGCCGAACCGATCGTGATCTTGATCTGCTCGGCCGTGCGCTCACCCAGCAGGAGCGAGTACTCCTTCTTGATGTGCTGGATGATCGCGTTGTCCAGCTCGTCGCCCGCGACGCGGATGGACTGGGCGGTGACGATGCCGCCGAGGGAGATGACCGCGACCTCCGTGGTGCCGCCGCCGATGTCCACCACCATGTTGCCCGTGGCCTCGTGGACCGGCAGGCCGGAGCCGATGGCGGCGGCCATGGGCTCCTCGATGATGTGCACCTGGCGGGCGCCGGCCTGGGACGACGCCTCGATGACGGCACGGCGCTCGACGCCCGTGATGCCCGAGGGCACACAGACGACGACCCGCGGACGAGCCAGATACCGCCGCTTGTGGATCTTCAGGATGAAGTAGCGGAGCATCCGCTCGGTGATCTCGAAGTCGGCGATCACGCCGTCCTTCAGTGGACGTACGGCAACGATGTTGCCCGGCGTGCGCCCGATCATCTTCTTGGCTTCGGCACCGACCGCGAGGATGCCACCGGTGTTGGTGTTGATCGCGACGACGGACGGCTCGTTGAGTACGATCCCGCGACCCCTGACGTACACCAGCGTGTTGGCGGTCCCGAGGTCGACAGCCATGTCACGGCCGATGAACGACATTGAGTTCCCCATCAGGATTCGTCTGGCCTTCCCACGGAGCTTTTGAGGGCTTTTCAGGTCGGCGAAGTGGGTTGCTGTGACGTGAAGGCTTCCATCGTAGACGCGCCTCCCCGCCCACTGCGCGAGGGTCTTCGCCATTGTCGGCAGATGGCGTGTCGCCTCGCTTGTGGAGACGGGCCATCGGGGGCACTCGTTCCCCCGATCGGCACGTGTATGCCGGGGGACGGCCGGGAATGCGCGGCCGTCCCAGGTCAGGCGGCTGGGAAAGGTGACGGCCCCTCAGAAGGGCCCTCGGTGAATTCGTTCCGCTTCTACGGCGACCGGTCAGGCGCGGCCGGGGAAGAAGATCTTCACCTCGCGTTCGGCGGACTCCTCGGAGTCGGAGGCGTGGATGAGGTTCTCACGGACGATCACGCCGTAGTCACCGCGGATGGAACCGGGCGCCGCGGCGATCGGGTCGGTCGGACCGGCCAGCGCGCGCAGGCCCTCGATGACCCGCTCGCCCTCGACGATCATCGCCACGACCGGGCCCGAGGCCATGAACTCCACCAGCGGCTCGTAGAAGGGCTTGCCCTTGTGCTCGCCGTAGTGCTGCTCCAGCGTCTCCTGGTCCAGGGTGCGCAGCTCCAGCGCGGTGATCTGCCAGCCGGCCTTGCGCTCGATACGGCTGATGATCTCGCCGGTCAGGCCGCGACGGACGGCGTCGGGCTTGAGCAGGACGAGGGTCCGCTGGGTCACGACGGGGCTCCTTCGAAGGAAAAGGTGTGCGGGGTGGAGATGAGGCTACAGGGCTGGTCCCGGCGCCTGTTACGCAGCGTCAGCCGATGAGCCGGCCTGGGCCGCGAATCGTGCCTTGGCCTCGTCGATCTTCCTGCCGTAGTGCACCGACGCCCACCACAGCGCGGCGAACATCGCACCCATGAAGAACATGGTCGGGACGACGAAACCGGAGGCGATCAGACCGATCTGCAGGGCCCAGCCGAGGGCCACGCCGCCCGGCCGGGTGACCAGACCGCACAGCAGCAGACACAGGAACATCGCGATGCCGCTGACCGTCCAGACCGTCGACATCGACAGGTCGGGGTCCTTCATCGCGACCAACCCGGCGAAGCCGATGACGAAGAACTCGCCGATCAGGGTCGAAGCACAGAGCGTACGCACGAGAGTCAGCCCCTCCCCAGGAGCAGTCGGGCCTCACCGACGGTGATGACGGAGCCGGTCACGAGCACGCCGCCGCCCGCGAACTCGCCCTCCTCCTCGGCCAGGGTGATCGCGGCCTCCAGCGCGTCCGGCAGCCGCGGCTCGACCTGGACGCGCTCCTCGCCGAACACCTCGACGGCGATCGCGGCCAGCTCGTCGGCGTCCATCGCGCGATGGCTGGAGTTCTGTGTGACGACGACCTCGGCGAAGACCGGCTCGAAGGCCTCCAGCAGCCCGCGTGCGTTCTTGTCGCCGCTTGCGCCCACGACCCCGATGAGCCGGCTGAACTGGAAGGCCTCCCCGATCGCCGTGGCGGCCGCGCGGGCCCCCGCCGGATTGTGCGCGGCGTCCAGCACGACGGTCGGCGACCGCCGTACGACCTCCAGCCGCCCCGGCGAGGCGACGGCCGCGAACGCCTTGCGCACCGTGTCGATGTCGAGGGGCTCGGCCCGCTGGGCGCCCACCCCGAAGAAGGCCTCGACGGCGGCGAGCGCGACGGCGGCGTTGTGCGCCTGGTGGGCGCCGTGCAGCGGCAGATACACCTCGGTGTACTCACCGCCGAGCCCGCGCAGGGTGACGAGCTGCCCGCCGACGGCGACCTGCCGGTCCACCACCCCGAACTCGAGCCCCTCCCGCGCCACGGTCGCATCGACCTCGACGGCCTTCTTCAGCAGCACCTGCGCCGCGTCCACCGGCTGCTGCGCCATGATCACGGTCGAGCCGGGCTTCACGATCCCGGCCTTCTCAGCGGCGATCTCACCGGGCGTGGCACCGAGCCGGTCGGTGTGGTCGAGGTCGATGGGGGTGACGACGGCGACGTCCCCGTCGATCACGTTGGTGGCGTCCCAGGAGCCGCCCATGCCCACTTCGACGACAGCGACATCGACGGGCGCGTCGGCGAAGGCGGCGTACGCCATGCCGGTCAGCACCTCGAAGAAGGACAGCCGGAACTCCTGCTGGGCGTCGACCATCTCGATGTACGGCTTGATGTCGTGGTACGTCTCGATGAACCGCTCGGCGGAGACCGGCGCCCCGTCGAGGCTGATCCGCTCGGTGACGGACTGCACGTGCGGGGACGTGTACCGCCCGGTACGCAGCTCGAAAGCGCCCAGCAGGGCCTCGATCATGCGGGCGGTGGAGGTCTTGCCGTTGGTGCCGGTGATGTGGATCGAAGGGTACGACCGCTGCGGCTCCCCGAGCACATCCATCAGCGCGGAGATCCGCGCGACGGACGGCTCCAGCTTGGTCTCGCCCCACCGCGTCGCAAGCTCCGCCTCGACCTCCCGCAGCGCCTTGTCGACCTCGGGATCCTCGGGCCGCCCCGGCACATCGGCCTGCGGCGGACCGCCCTGCGTCCGCAGGGTCCGGCTGCCGGCCTCGATCACCGCGAGGTCGGGGTCACGCTCGGTCTCGGCGGCGATGATCTCGTCAAACGCCTCAACGGGGTCGGGCTGATCGTGACTGTCGTTCGGGGGGAGCTCGCTCACGAAGCCAGTCTACGGAGGGCCGGGCCTCGACGTGCCTGCGGGCGGTCGTGCCGCTGCCGCCCCAGCTGCGGGCAGTCGTGCCGCTGGGGCGATGGGGGTCCCCCCGCTCGAGCGAAGCCGAGAGTGGGGGAGGGTGGGCGCAGCGGCACCCCGCAGCGCCGGGCCGCGCATCGCCCCCCACCCAGCACGAGACCCCCGGAACCAAAAAGTTCCGGGGGCCTGCACCGACGTAAAACCGCCACCTACGCCGAAGGCAACCGCTCCAGCTGCGCCTGAATCCGCGCAATATCCTCATCGGCCTTGGCCAGCCGCCCCCGGATCTTGTCCACGACATGATCCGGCGCCTTCGCCAGAAACGCCTCGTTCCCCAGCTTCGCCGTAGCCTGCGCCTTCTCCTTCTCCGCAGCAGCAAGATCCTTGGCCAACCGCTTCCGCTCCGCGGCAACGTCGATCACGCCGGACAGATCCAGCGCGACCTCGACCCCCGCCACCGGCAATGTCGCGGTCGCCGCGAAGCCCTCCCCCTCCGGCTGGAGACGCAGCAGCTGACGGATCGCGGCCTCGTGCACGGCGAGGACCGAGCCGTCGAGGGCGAGACGGGCCGGAACCCGCTGCCCCGGCTGCAGCCCCTGGTCCGCCCGGAACCGCCGCACCTCGGTGATGACGGCCTGCAGCGTCTCGATCTCCCGCTCGGCGTCCGCGTCCCGGAACCCGCTGTCCTTGGGCCACTCGGCGATAACCACCGACTCACCACCGGTCAGCGTCGTCCACAGCGTCTCCGTGACGAACGGAACGACCGGGTGCAGCAGCCGCAGCGTGACGTCCAGGACCTCACCCAGAACCCGCTTGCTGACCTCAGCCGCCTCACCGCCGCCGGCAAACGTCGTCTTGGACAGCTCGACGTACCAGTCGAACACCTCGTCCCACGCGAAGTGGAACAGCGCGTCGGACAGCTTCGCGAACTGGTAGTCCTCGTAGTACGCGTCGACCTCGGCGACCACCGAGTTCAGTCGCGACAGAATCCACCGGTCCGTCGACGACATCTTCGACGCGTCCGGCAGCGGACCCTCCACCGTCGCGCCGTTCATCAGCGCGAAGCGCGTGGCGTTCCAGATCTTGTTGGCGAAGTTCCGGGACCCCTGGACCCAGTCCTCACCGATCGGGACGTCGACGCCGGGGTTGGCACCGCGCGCGAGGGTGAACCGGAGCGCATCGCTGCCGTACTTGTCCATCCAGTCCAGCGGATTGACGACGTTCCCGAAGGACTTCGACATCTTCTTGCCGTTCTGGTCACGGACCATGCCGTGCAGGGCGATGGTGTGGAACGGCGGGGTGCCGTCCATCGCGTACAGCCCGAACATCATCATGCGGGCGACCCAGAAGAAGAGGATGTCGTAGCCGGTGACCAGGACGGAGTTCGGGTAGAACTTCGCGAGACTCTCGGTCTGCTCCGGCCAGCCGAGCGTGGAGAACGGCCACAGGCCGGACGAGAACCAGGTGTCGAGGACGTCGGAGTCCTGACGCCAGCCCTCACCGGTCGGCGGCTCCTCGTCGGGACCGACACAGACGACCTCGCCGTTCGGCCCGTACCAGACCGGAATCCGGTGACCCCACCACAACTGCCGCGAGATGCACCAGTCGTGGAGGTTGTCGACCCAGTCGAAGTACCGCTTCTCCATCTCCTGCGGGTGGATGGTGACCTTGCCCTCGCGGACCGCGTCACCGGCGGCCTTGGCGAGCGGGCCGACCTTGACCCACCACTGCATGGAGAGCCTGGGCTCGATCGTGGTCTTGCAGCGCGAGCAGTGGCCGACGGAGTGGACGTACGGCCGCTTCTCGGCGACGATCCGGCCCTCGGCGCGCAGCGCGGCGACGATCGCGGAGCGGGCCTCGAGCCGGTCCAGGCCCTGGAAGGGGCCGTGGGCGGTGATGACGGCGTGCTCGTCCATGATCGTGACGGCCGGCAGGTCGTGCCGCTGGCCGATCTCGAAGTCGTTCGGGTCGTGTGCCGGGGTGACCTTGACGGCACCCGTGCCGAACTCGGGGTCGACGTGCTCGTCCGCGACGACCGGGATGGAACGGTCGGTCAGCGGCAGCTTGATGAGCTTGCCGACGAGGTGCCGGTACCGCTCGTCGTCGGGGTGGACGGCGACCGCCGTGTCACCGAGCATCGTCTCGGCACGGGTGGTGGCGACGACGATGGTGTCGTCCCCGTCCCCGTACTTCATGGAGACCAGCTCGCCGTCGTCGTCCTGGTACTCGACCTCGATGTCGGAAATGGCGGTGAGGCACCGGGGACACCAGTTGATGATGCGCTCGGCGCGGTAGATCAGCTCGTCGTCGTAGAGCCGCTTGAAGATGGTCTGAACGGCCTGGGACAAGCCCTCGTCCATGGTGAACCGCTCACGCGACCAGGCAACGCCGTCGCCGAGGCGCCGCATCTGCCCGGAGATCTGCCCACCGGACTCGGCCTTCCACTGCCAGACCCGCTCGACGAAGGCCTCGCGTCCCAGGTCGTGCCGGGACTTGGCCTCCTTCGCGAGCTCCCGCTCGACGACGTTCTGCGTGGCGATACCGGCGTGGTCCATGCCGGGCTGCCACAGCGTCTCGTACCCCTGCATCCGCTTGCGGCGGGTGATGACGTCGATGAGGGTGTGCTCGAAGGCGTGCCCCAGGTGCAGGCTGCCCGTGACGTTCGGCGGCGGGATGACAACGGTGAACGGCGGCTTGTCGCTCTTCGCGTCCGCCTCGAAGTAACCCCGCTCTACCCAGCGCTCGTACAGCGTCCCCTCTACCTCGGCCGGCGCGTACTGGGTCGGCAGTTCGGTCGTGGGCGCTGGTGGCTGCTGCTGAGCGTTCTCGGTCACGGGGTCAGTTTAGGGGTGTCGCGGGCGTGTCCCGAAACTCGATTTCTCTGTAACGGTGCGCCCCCCGATGCGATGCGTGCGCTGTGTCTGCGCCAGGATGTCAGGAACACATAAGCATCTGGAGGGGAACCCAGTAATGAGCTACAACCAGCCGGGCCCGTACGGCGGGCAGCCCCAGCAGCCCGGACCGTACGGCCAGCCGGGTCCGTACGGCCAGCAGCCGCAGGCTCCGCAGCCCGGCTACGGCTACCCTCAGCAGCCCGCCCCGCCGCAGCCCGGCTACGGCTACCCCCAGCAGCCCCCGCAGGGCGTCCCGCCCCAGCAGCCCCCGTACGGCCAGCAGCCTCCCTACGGCCAGGCCCCGTACGGCGCCCCGATGCCCCCGGCCCCGAGCGGCGGCAAGAAGAAGACGGGCCTCATCATCGGCGCGGTGGCGGTCGTGGCGGCGATCGGCGTCGGGGCGTACTTCGTGATCGGCGGGGGCGGCGGCGCGGGCGGCCTGGAGGACGACGGCCCGCACAAGCTGACGACGCCGGCGACGGCGCTCACCGAGTACAAGCGGGTCGGCGAGGGAAACCAGGTCAGCGACTCCGACACCGCGAAGGACATGGAGGAGAGCGGCGTCAAGAGCGGTACGGCCGTCGTCGGGCAGTGGTCGACCGCCGACTTCAGCAACTACGACCCGCAGGACCCCTCCACCATTCCCGACCAGTCCGAGCTGCTGACCGCCAAGGGCTTCACCATGGTGGGCGGTTACGGCGAGATCGCCGACCCCCAGAGCACCCTGGACAAGTTCTTCGCCTCCATCCAGAAGGAGGTCAAGGAGTCCTCCTCAGGTGACTCGAACACCATGCAGAACGCGGAGCTGGTCGGCGAGCCCGAGGAGGTCGAGATCGACGGCGCGGTCGCCAAGTGCCAGTCGACCAAGAGCACCAACGCGCTCACCAAGAAGGAGTCGACCGACTGGTTCTGCGCCTGGGCCGACTACAGCACGGTCGCCATGGTCTCGCCCGGCGACAACAACGGCACGGGTGTCAACAAGGACACCGCAATCGACATCACCACCAAGCTCCGCGAGGAAGTCCGCGTCAAGGCCTGACACCCACTCAACGCCGAAGGGGCCCTGGTCGATTGACCGGGGCCCCTTCGCTTGTCTGCTCTGCCGCTGCGGCGTTACGCCGACTTCTGCTCGCCGGTCCCCCGCCCTCGCGCGTCCCGCGGAATGAGCGTCGGGTTGACGTTGGAGTGGACGACGTCCGCGGTGATGACGACTCGGGCGACGTCCTTGCGGGACGGGACCTCGTACATCACGGACATGAGGACTTCCTCCATGATGGCGCGCAGGCCTCGCGCGCCGGTCTGGCGGAGGATGGCCTGGTCGGCGATGGCCTCCAGGGCCTCGCGTTCGAAGTCCAGTTCCACGCCGTCGAGTTCGAAGAGGCGTTGGTACTGCTTCACGAGGGCGTTGCGCGGCTCGACCAGGATCTTGAGCAGGGCCTCGCGGTCGAGGTTGTGGACGGAGGTGATGACGGGGAGGCGGCCGATGAACTCGGGGATCATGCCGAACTTGACCAGGTCCTCCGGCATGACGTCCTCGAACTGGTCCTTGGCCTCCAGCTCCCGCTTCGAGCGGATCGTCGCGCCGAAGCCGATGCCCTTCGCGCCGGCCCGGGACTCGATGATCTTCTCCAGACCGGCGAAGGCGCCGCCCACGATGAACAGGACGTTCGTCGTGTCGATCTGGATGAACTCCTGGTGGGGGTGCTTGCGGCCGCCCTGGGGCGGGACCGAGGCCGTGGTGCCCTCGAGGATCTTCAGGAGCGCCTGCTGGACTCCCTCTCCGCTGACATCCCTGGTGATCGACGGGTTTTCGCTCTTTCGGGCCACCTTGTCGATCTCGTCGATGTAGATGATGCCCGTCTCGGCCTTCTTGACGTCGTAGTCCGCCGCCTGGATCAGCTTCAGCAGGATGTTCTCGACGTCCTCACCGACATAGCCGGCCTCCGTCAGCGCCGTGGCGTCGGCGATCGCGAACGGGACGTTCAGCATGCGGGCCAGGGTCTGGGCGAGGAGGGTCTTGCCCGAGCCCGTGGGGCCCAGCAGCAGGATGTTGGACTTCGCCAGCTCGATGGCGTCGTCGCGGCCCTGGGCGCCGCCGTTCTCACCGGCCTGCACACGCTTGTAGTGGTTGTACACCGCGACGGAGAGGGCCTTCTTGGCGGGCTCCTGGCCGACGACGTACCCCTCGAGGAACTCGTAGATCTCGCGCGGCTTGGGCAGTTCCTCCCAGCGCACCTCGCTGGTCTCCGCGAGCTCTTCCTCGATGATCTCGTTGCAGAGATCGATGCACTCGTCGCAGATGTACACACCGGGGCCTGCGATGAGCTTCTTGACCTGCTTCTGGCTCTTGCCGCAGAACGAGCACTTGAGCAGATCGCCGCCGTCACCGATGCGTGCCACGGTGTGCTTCCCCTTCGCCTGGGAGACGCCTGGACGCGATGAGTCCAGCGGCTCCTGGTGCTGCCTTATGTCCGACGGTACCTTGCCGAGCCCCCCGTTCGGGCCCCCCTTGGCACGGTTCACTTTGACGTGCACCTTGCGATGCACGGTGACACAGCGCGCCAAGGGGCGGCAGACGATACAGGATCCGCGTCAGCGGACCGACTCGTTGTTCATCTTGCGCGTGGAGATGATCTGGTCGATCAGACCGTACGCCAGCGCGTCCTCGGCGGTGAGGATCTTGTCGCGCTCGATGTCCTCACGGATCTTGTCGATCGACTGGGTGGAGTGCTTGGCCAGCATCTCCTCCAGCTGCGAGCGCATCCGCAGGATCTCGTTCGCGGCGATCTCCAGGTCGGACACCTGGCCGCGGCCGGTCTCGCTGTACGGCTGGTGGATCAGCACACGCGCGTTCGGCAGCGCCATGCGCTTGCCGGGCGTGCCGGCGGCCAGCAGGACGGCGGCGGCGGAGGCCGCCTGGCCCATGCAGACCGTCTGGATGTCCGGCTTCACGAACTGCATCGTGTCGTAGATCGCCGTCAGCGCGGTGAAGGAGCCGCCGGGGCTGTTGATGTAGACCGAGATGTCCCGGTCGGGGTCCATCGACTCAAGGCACAGCAGCTGCGCCATGACGTCGTTGGCGGAGGCGTCGTCGATCTGGACGCCCAGGAAGATCACGCGCTCCTCGAAGAGCTTCGCGTACGGGTCGTACTCGCGAATGCCCTGGGAGGTGCGCTCGACAAAGCGCGGGATGACATAGCGGGACTCGGCCGCCGGGCCGGTGTACTCGGCACGCGTACGGTCGTAGAGGCCGCTGCCGGGGAAGTCGTTCACGGTGTCTCCTGAAGGGGGCTGGAGCGGTGGCTGGGGGCTGGAAGGGACGCGGGGGCCTTGCGGGCCCGAGCGGCCCTTAGGAGCCGCCTCCGGTGCCGCCGCCGCCCGGCATGTGGGCCGCCGTTGCGATCACGTCGTCGATGAGGCCGTACTCCTTGGCCTCATGGGCGTCGAACCAGCGGTCGCGGTCCGAGTCGCGGGTGATCTGCTCGACCGACTGGCCGGTGTGCAGGGCCGTGAGCTCGGCCATGCGCTTCTTGGTGTGCAGCAGCCGCTCGGCGTGGATCTTGATGTCCGAGGCCGAGCCGGCCAGGCCGGCGGACGGCTGGTGGATCAGGATCTCGGCATTGGGCAGGGCGAAGCGCTTGCCGGGAGTGCCCGCGCTGAGCAGGAACTGCCCCATCGAGGCCGCGAGGCCCATGGCGATCGTCACCACGTCGTTCTTGATGAACTGCATCGTGTCGTAGATCGCCATACCGGCCGTGATCGATCCGCCGGGGCTGTTGATGTAGAGGTTGATGTCCTTGTCCGGGTCCGCGGCAAGGAGCAGCAGCTGTGCGGTGATCTTGTTCGCGATGTCGTCGTCGACCGGCTGGCCGAGGAAGATGATCCGCTCGTTGAGCAGCCGGTTGTAGACCTGGTCGCCGAGGCCACCACCGATGGAAGGCTCGCCGGCGGCGGAGGGCATCAGATTCGTCACGTATCCACCTGCTCGTCTTACGACGGCGCCGGGCCGTCTCACGTTTCCCTGCGGGGGCCTCCGGCGGTTTCGCCGAGTTCCCTGCCCCCGTATTCATGGACCCTAACGCGCGGGTCCGTTCGGGGAATCCCGCGAAGGGGAGTGTTCGCCGGGGGCGTAGCGCCGTGGTGACTCCGGTTCGCGGGCGGCTGCGGGTCGTGGAGGGTTGATCGCGCAGTTCCCCGCGCCCCTTAGGGCACTGTCCCACCGTACGTCGAAGGGCCCCGGGGCGTTATGCGACCCGGGGCCCTTCGTACGGCTTACAAGGTGCCGTGGCCGTGGGCTCAGCCCTCGGTCTTCTCCTCGGCCTCGGCCTCGGCCGTGCCCTCGACGGCCTCGACCGTCTCGGTGGCGGTCTCGACCTCGTCCTCGTCCTCCAGGTCCACGATCTCGCCGTTGGTGTCCTTGACGGTCGCGGCTTCGACGACGACGGCCAGGGCCTTGCCGCGGGCGACCTCGCCGACCAGGAGCGGGACCTGGCCCTGCTCGACGACGGCCTGCGCGAACTGGTCGGGGGACATGCCGGAGGAGGCCGCGCGCCGCATGAGGTGCTCGGTGAGCTCCTCCTGGTTGACGTTGAGCTTCTCCTGCTTGACGAGCTCGTCGAGCACGAACTGGGTCTTGATGCCCTTGACCGCGGCCTCGCGGGTCTCGGTCTCGAACTCCTCGGCGGTCTTGCCCTGGATCTCCAGGTACTTGTCGAGGGTCAGGCCCATCTGGGCGAGCTGGTGGTGCTCGAGGTTGTGCTTACGGGTGTTGATCTCGTCCTCGAGCAGCTTCTCGGGGACGGGGACCTCGACCAGCTCGAGCAGCTTCTCCAGGACGCGCTCCTGGGCCTGCGTGGCCTGGTCGAACTGCTTCATGTTCTCCAGGCGCTTGCGGCTGTCGGCCTTCAGCTCCTCGAGGGTGTCGAACTCGGAGGCGAGCTGAGCGAAGTCGTCGTCCAGCTCGGGCAGCTCGCGCGCGGCGACCTGGCTGACCTTGACGGTGACCTCGGCCTCCTGGCCGGCCGCGGAGCCGCCCTTGAGCTCGGAGGTGAAGGTGGCCTCGCCACCCGCCTCAAGGCCCTTCACGGCGTCGTCGATGCCGTCGAGCAGCTCGCCGGAGCCGATGGTGTACGAGACGCCCTCGGCCACGCCGTCCTCGAGGACCTCGCCGCCGACCTTGGCCTCCAGGTCGATCGTGACGACGTCGCCGTCCTCGGCGGCGCGCTCGACCGGGGAGGTGGACGCGAAGCGCTCACGCAGCTCCTCGACCGCCTTGTCGACGTCCTCCTCGGTGACCTCGACGGCGTCGACCTCGACCTCGATGCCGGAGTAGTCCGGGATCTCGATGGCCGGGCGGATGTCGACCTCGGCAGTGAAGTTCAGCGTCTCGCCGTCCTTCAGCTCGGTGATGTCGACCTCGGGCTGGCCCAGCACGTCGATCTCGGCCTCGTTGACCGCCTCCGTGTAGAACTTCGGAAGCGCGTCGTTGACGGCCTCCTCCAGCACGGCGCCACGGCCGAACCGCTGGTCGATGACCCGGGCCGGGATCTTGCCCTTGCGGAAGCCCTTCACCGTGACCTGCTGGTTGATCTTCTTGTACGCCGCGTCGAGGCTGTCCTTGAGCTCCTCGAAGGGCACCTCGACAGTGAGCCGAACCCGGGTCGGGTTCAGGTTCTCCACGGCGCTCTTCACGGTTCGGTCTCCTTGTGGCTGACTTCTCGGGTTCTGCCGGGACCCGACGGGTCCGGCGGATGTGGCCGCCCGGAGGACTATCAGTGATGAGACACACGGGCGTGCAGCTTGCATAGTAACGGCAGCGGCTACACGACCCAAAAGGCGATCACGCAAAGTGATCGGATGGGTGGTCGGGGTGGCGGGATTTGAACCCACGGCCTTCCGCTCCCAAAGCGGACGCGCTACCAAGCTGCGCCACACCCCGTCTGGTGCGACACGTAGGGTACATGCCCGCAGGCAGCGCGGCTGCCGCATTTCCCGAGCACCGGCGCGGTGTCGGCGTCCGTACGGATGGGGTGTGCGGTGAGGGGGGCCGACCCGCTACGATGCCTGCAGTGCCGCGGTCGGCTGACCTGCGGCGCGTTGTGTGCGGGCGTAGCTCAATGGTAGAGCCCCAGTCTTCCAAACTGGCTACGCGGGTTCGATTCCCGTCGCCCGCTCTGCATGGCGAAGGGCCCGGTTCCTCGGAACCGGGCCCTTCGTGTTCCACAGGTCGCGTACGTCCGCTCTTGATCAGCGCCGAGGCCGGCCGGTCAGAACTGGATCTCGTTGATGGTCTGGGCTATCGAGTCCAGGAAGCGCTGAATGTCGTCGGCCATGCCGGTCGAGGCGAGGAAGAAGCCGAAGAGGACCGCAACGATCGCCGGGCCCGCCTTGATGTTTCCTGCCCTGATCATCACCACCAGGATGATCGCCAATAGCAGCACCACTGACAGCGAAATGGCCACAACTGATCACACCCTCGGTCGGTCCGCTCTCCCGGCCTGGGATGCAGCCCGCGCACCCCCGGCAGAACCATCGTGCCACCAACACGGCCCCGGTATGCGGGCCGTGACGCATCGTCCGCCACACCCGTGTCCGACAAGTCCGGACTCGTCCGGGCGTACATACGCCCCTGTCGCAGTCGGCGAGGCAATTCGACAGTCAACTGCGCAAGGAATTCGGCTGGTTCGTTTCCGTCTCCATACAACGCGTTCGCAGGGAATTCGATTTGTTGCGCATAAAGGGAGAGGAAGCGGACATTCCGTCATCCGCCGTGTTGACCGACTGTGTTGACCGTCACGTCGTCCACCATGCCAACTCTGCGGAAACTCGGGTAGGCGCGGCGGAAAAGCAGGAATGACGCCGAGGGTTTCACGGGAACCCGCAGACGACGCTAGGGTGCCTCAGATGTTTCGACAGCGCGACGCCTTCTTCGACAACGCCAAGTATCTGGCGATCGTCCTGGTGGCCGTGGCCCACGCATGGGAGCCGTTGAAGGGGGACAGCCGGACCCTGGAGGCCGCGTACATGGTCGTGTACGCGTTCCACATGCCGGCGTTCATCGTCATCTCGGGCTTCTTCTCCCGCAGTTTCGACATGCGCGCGGACCGGCTCCAGCGGCTCATCACCGGTGTCGTGGTGCCGTACATCGTCTTCGAAACCGCCTATTCGCTCGGCGAGCGCTACTTCGGCGACGACCCGGAACAGAAGATCAGCCTGCTCGACCCCTGGTATCTGACCTGGTTCCTGATCGCGCTGTTCATCTGGCGGCTGACCACCCCCGTCTGGAAGCTGGTGCGGTGGCCGCTGCCTCTCGCACTCGGTATCGCCATGCTGGCGTCCGCCACCCCGGGAATCGGCAACGACCTGGATCTGCAGCGGGTGTTGCAGTTCCTGCCGTTCTTCGTGCTGGGCCTGTGCATGAAGCCCGAGCACTTCCAGATGGTGCGCCGGCGTTCGGTGCGGATCCTGTCGGTGCCGGTGTTCGCGGCCGCGGGTGTCGTCGGCTGGTGGGCGGTGCCGCGGATGAACACCGGGTGGTTCTACCACCGGGACGCCGCGCAGGAGCTGGGCGCGCCCTGGTGGACCGGGCCGGTCATGGTGCTCGCGCTGTTCGGCTGCTCGCTGTTGCTGACGGCCTGCTTCTTCGCCTGGGTGCCGGGCCGGCAGATGTGGTTCACGGCGCTCGGCGCGGGCACGCTGTACGGCTATCTGCTGCACGGCTTCCTGGTCAAGGCCGGTGGGTACGGCGGCTGGTACGAGCACGCCTGGCTGCACCGGCCGTACGGCGAGATCCTCGTGAGCGTCCTCGCGGCCGTCGCCGTCACGCTGCTGTGCACCAAGCCCGTCCAGCGGGTCTTCCGGTTCGCGATGGAGCCGAAGATGGAGTGGGCGTTCAAGCGGGACGCCGCGGACCTTGCGCGCGAGCGCGAGCGGGCGCGGGAGAAGGAGCTCGCGAAAGCGGACGCCTAGACCCGGCCTAGTCGTACGGCCGGTCGTCCGGCAGGCCGAGGAGTGTGCGCATAAGGGCGTACTTCTCGGTCAGCCGGGTGCGGGTGGGCTCGTCGAGGCGTGCGAGGCGGGCCGGGTCCGCGTTGTGGGCCAGGTCCGCCTCCTTGACCAGGAGTGCGCCCGGCGTGGCGAGGATGCGGGCGGCGTACGCCTCCGGTGACTCCCCCGCCCGTTTGGTGACCGCGCGCACCACGTCCTTCGTACGGCGGCTCAGTGCGGCCTCGTGCAGCCACTGCTCGGACAGGGCCTCGTCCTCGACGGCGTCGTGCAGCCAGGCCGCCGCGATCTGCTCCTCGTCACCGCCGCGGGCACGGACGCCGTCGGCGACGGCGGCGAGGTGTTCGGCGTAGGGGCGGCCGGCCTTGTCCGTCTGCCCCTGGTGGGCGGCGCGGGCGACGGCCTCCACTTCGGCCAGGGTGAGGTGCGGGTTCTCGGTCACTCGTCGAGTGTCTCAGCGGGCGGCCGCCGCCAGGGCCGTCGGGCCCTCACGGCAGATCAGCAGGAGGGCACGGTCGTCGTTGACGTCCTTCGCCACCGCCTCGATGAGGTGCCAGGCAGCACCGTGGAAGCCGCCGGCGACATAGCGGTCGGCCTCGCCGGTGAGGCGGTCGAGGCCCTCGACGATGTCCCGGTCGGACGTTTCCACCAGACCGTCCGTGAACAGCATCAGCACGTCGCCGGGCCGCAGCGAGCCCTTCACCGAGTCGAACTGGGCGCCTTCGTACACACCCAGCAGCGGCCCCTCCGCCGCCTTCTCCTCCCAGCGTCCGCTGCCCGCGTTGAGCTGGAGGCCCGGCGGATGGCCCGCGGAGTACAGCTCGTAGTCGCCGGAGTCCAGGTCGAGGACCAGGTGGATCGAGGTCGCGAAGCCCTCGTCCCAGTCCTGGCGGAGGAGGTAGCCGTTCGCCGCCGGGAGGAAGGCGTGCGGCGGCAGCGAGCCGAGCAGACCGCCGAAGGCGCCCGACAGCAGCAGGGCGCGCGAGCCGGCGTCCATGCCCTTGCCGGAGACGTCCGTGAGGACGACCTCCAGGGTGCGGCCGCCGTTCGTGCGGGCCGCGACCACGAAGTCGCCCGAGAAGGACTGGCCGCCCGCCGGCCGCAGCGCCATCTCCCGGTGCCAGCCCTGCGGCAGCTTCGGCAGCTTGCTCTGCACCCGGATCCGCTCGCGCAGGTCGAACAGCATGGTGCCGCCGCGCCGCCAGGGCACGCCGACTCGGCTGCGGAACTGCGCGATCAGCAGCCCGAAGAAACCGCACGCGGCCACCACCAGGACCACGCCCGGGGTCACGCGCGAAGGCCCCTCCGTGTACGGGCCCAGCTGTATCGACTCCACGATCAGCGCCGTGGCCGCCGCCGCGTACAGGCCCAGCAGGCTCGCCGGGCGCAGCAGCAGACCGCCCGCGACGATCGGCAGGACCAGCGCGGCCGGGGAGCACCACACCGAGTTGGCGAGTGTGGTGATCGTGATCAGCGGGACGGTGAGCAGCAGTCCGGCCAGCGCGATCCAGTCCGAACCGTCGCCGCGGAAGTAGTCGACGGCGCTTCTGCGCACGCCGACGCGGGCCCGGTGCCACCTCATCCTCAACCGGGCCGGGAACGTATCGGCCGCCGCGCGCCGCTCTCGTCCTGCTGCCATTAGTTCGGGACCCTATCCATCGGACCAGCTGCTTGGCACGGGAGGTCCCACTTGTCCCCCGTCCGAGGCTCGACTTCACAGTGAACTCCACGGAAAGCCGCCGCGCCGCCGTCCGGGAGAAATTCCCTCGCCCGCCCCGCAGTGCCCTGGTAGGCATGGGCTCATGGCGACAGACTTCGCGACAGGCCCGACGGCAGAGCTACGGGTGCTGCGGCAGGACGAATGGGACCTGTGGTACGACACCCTGATCCGCGCCTTCGGTGGCATGCCGGAGTCGGCCGAGGAGCGGGAGCTGTGGGACGCGCTCACCGAGTACGACCGGTCCCTCGGCGCCTGGGAGGGCGACGCCTGCGTGGGGACGGCCGGGGCGTTCACGTTCCGGCTGAGCGTGCCCGGCGGGGCGTCGGTGCCGGCGGCGGGCGTCACGATGGTCAGTGTCGCCGCCACGCACCGGCGGCGCGGGGTGCTGACGTCCATGATGCGGCGGCAGTTGGACGACGTCCGCTCCTGGGGCGAGCCGCTGGCGGTGCTCACCGCCTCCGAGCCGGCGATCTACGGCCGGTTCGGGTACGCCGCCGCGACGTTCGGACTCAGCGCCGAGATCGACACGAGTCGGGTACGGCTGTCGGTGCCGGCCGGCACCGATGACGTACGACTGCGGTACGCGGCGCCCGCGGACGTGCTCGACGCGTGCGAGGCGGTCTACGCGCGGCTGGTGCCCCGGCGTCCCGGGATGCTCGCGCGGCAGCCGGGCTGGGAGCGGGTGGGGCTGCTCGACCCGGAGAGCGAGCGGGACGGGGCGTCGCCGCTGCAGTGCGTCGTCGCCGAACGGGACGGGGAGGTCACCGGGTACGCGCGCTTCCGAGTCAGGCTGGGATGGGGCGTGACCGGGCACAACGGCACGGTGGCGCTGGCGGATTCGGCCGCGCTCGACCCGGTGACGGAGGCCGCGCTGTGGCGGTTCCTGTTCGGGATCGACCTGACGACGACGCTGACCGTGCGCGGGCGGCCGGTCGACGACGCGTGGCAGTACCTGGTGTCCGACATCCGGCGGTGCCAGCCACGGCTGCGGGACTCGCTCTACGTACGGCTGGTGGATGTCGGGGCCGCGCTTCAGGCGCGTACCTATCAGGCGCCGGTGGACGTGGTGTTCGAGGTGGCGGACGACTTCTGCCCCTGGAACGCCGGGCGTTGGCGGCTGACAGGGGATGCGAAGGGCGCCTCGTGTGTGCGTACGTCGGATGCGGCTGATCTCGCCTTGTCCGTACGGGAGTTGGCGGCCGCGTATCTCGGCGGGGTGAGCCTCGGGTCGCTGGCGGCGGCGGGGCGGGTGCGGGAGCTGCGGGCAGGGGCGCTGGCGGAGGCGTCGGTGGGGTTCGGGGGTGTGGTGGCGCCTTGGCTGCCGCACGGGTTCTGACGGTTCTGGTGGTCGTGGCCTGGGTGGCGGGTCAGTTTCGCTGGCAGGTCGGGCACCAGAAGAGGTTGCGGGCGGCGAGATCGGCGGTGCGGATCTCGCCGCCACAGATGTGGCAGGGCTGGTTGGCCCTGCGGTACACGTAGACCTCGCCTCCGTGGTCGTCCACGCGTGGCGGGCGGCCCATCGCCTCCGGGGTGTGTTCCGGGCGGACGGTGTCGATGCGGTTGGTGCGGACGCCGTCGCGCATCAGGGCGACGAGATCGGTCCAGATCGCGTCCCACTCGGTGGGGGTGATGTCCCTGCCCGGGCGGTACGGGTCTATCTGGTGCCGGAAGAGGACCTCGGCGCGGTAGACGTTGCCGACGCCGGCGATGACCTTCTGGTCCATGAGGAGGGCGGCGATCGTCGTACGGCTGCGGGAGATGCGGCGGTAGGCGGTGGCGGGGTCGGCGTGGTGGTCGGTGCGGAGGGGGTCCGGGCCCAGGCGGTCGTGTATCGCCTGCTTCTCGGTGTCCGTGATCAGGGCGCAGGTGGTGGGGCCGCGGAGGTCGACGTACGCGGTGGGGCCCACGAGGCGGAGGCGGACGGTGTCCGTCGGTGGGGGTGCGGGGGCGTCGGCGCCGGCCTCGCCGAGGGTCACCTTGCCGAAGAGGCCGAGGTGGATGTGGATCCAGTCGGTGTTCTCGGGGGCGGGGTCCCGGAAGCCGAGGAAGAGGTGTTTGCCGTGGGCGTCGGCGGTGTGGAGGGTTGAGCCGTCGAGGAGGGCGGCGGCGTCGGAGAACTTGCCCTGGGGGCTGGTGATGTGGACGGGGCCGCGGTTCTTGAAGCGGGCGGCGTAGTCCTGGGCCAGGCGGTGGATGGTGTGGCCCTCCGGCACGGCGGCTCCTTTCTTACGCGGTTACCTCCGGTTGGGTGAGGGGTGGGGGCGTTGCGCTCCCGCGGGGCTCGCCCACCCACCCGCCCGACTCGGTCCGTTCAGGGTGAACGCCCCTGGGGGCTCCGCCCCAGACCCCGGCGGGGACTGCGTCCCCTGCACCCCTCGCGAGCCCCGCGCCGAGTCGGTTACTGCTGAGGGTGATGCGGGGGGATCGGCGGAAGGTCGCCGGTCGTCTCGTACGTGCTCAGCATCTCGATGCGGCGTACGTGGCGTTCGTCGCCTGAGAACGGGGTGTTCAGGAACGTCTCCACGAACTTCGTCGCCTCGTCGAGGGTGTGCATGCGCGCGCCCACCGCGACCACGTTGGCGTTGTTGTGCTGGCGGCCCAGCGACGCCGTCTCCTCGCTCCAGGCGAGCGCCGCGCGCACGCCCTTCACCTTGTTCGCGGCGATCTGCTCGCCGTTGCCGGAGCCGCCGATCACGATGCCGAGGGCTTCGGGGTCTGCGGCCGTGCGCTCGGCGGCGCGGAGGCAGAAGGGCGGGTAGTCGTCCTGGGCGTCGTAGATGTGGGGGCCGCAGTCGACGGGGTCGTGGCCGGCCGCCTTGAGCCACTCGACGAGGTGGTTCTTGAGTTCAAAACCGGCATGGTCGGAGCCGAGGTACACGCGCATGGAAACGAGTGTGTCATGCCGGTTTCGGGGCGGGCGCGCCGGGTCGGCGAGGCGGAGAGTGTGAGTAACGCTACAGAAACTCAAGAAAACCTCAAGTAACGATCCGGAATCAAAGGTTCCCGAATTCGTTTGCCTCCGATTCACTGGACCGATTCGTACACCCCCGCATACCGCTCGGGCGGGCTCGTACGGGGAAACTGCTCGACCGGCGCAAAGGAAACCCGTCCCATGACTTCGCAGCCGACCCTGACGAAGGCCGGAACCGGCCCCGGAGGCACCGGTGACCCCGGCCACGGCCTCCAGGCCGGGCTCAAGAACCGTCATCTGTCGATGATCGCCATTGGTGGTGTCATCGGGGCAGGCCTGTTCGTCGGGTCCAGCTCCGGTATCGCCACCGCCGGCCCCGGCATCCTCCTGTCGTACGCCCTCGTCGGCACGCTCGTCGTGCTCGTGATGCGGATGCTCGGTGAGATGTCCGCGGCGAATCCGACGTCCGGCTCGTTCTCGGCGCACGCCGACCGCGCGCTCGGGCCCTGGGCCGGGTTCTCCATCGGCTGGCTGTACTGGTTCTTCTGGGTCGTCGTGCTGGCGGTGGAGGCGACCGCTGGGGCCGCGATCCTGGAGGGGTGGATTCCCGCCGTGCCCCAGTGGGGGTGGGCGCTGATCGTGATGGTGGTGCTGACCGCCACCAACCTCGTCTCCGTCGGCTCCTACGGCGAGTTCGAGTTCTGGTTCGCCGGTATCAAGGTCGTCGCGATCGGAGCGTTCATCGTCGTCGGCGGGCTCGCCGTCTTCGGTGTGCTGCCCGGGGTCGACAGTGAGCAGGCCGGGCTCTCCAACCTCACGGAGCACGGCGGCTTCCTGCCCAACGGGCCCGGCGCCATCCTCACCGGTGTGCTGCTCGTCGTCTTCTCCTTCATGGGCAGCGAGATCGCGACCCTCGCGGCCGGCGAGTCCGAGGACCCGCAGCGAGCCGTGACCAAGTCGACCAACAGCATCATCTGGCGTATCGCCGTGTTCTATCTGGGGTCGATCTTCGTCGTCGTCGCCCTGCTGCCCTGGGACGCCCCCGCCATCGCCGAGAAGGGCTCCTACGTGGCCGCCCTGGACTCCCTCGGCATCGCGCACGCCGGTCAGATCATGAACTTCATCGTGCTGACGTCGGTGCTGTCCTGCCTCAACTCCGGTCTCTACACCGCTTCCCGGATGGCGTTCTCGCTGGGCGAGCGCGGGGATGCGCCGAAGGCCTTCGCACGGACGACGGCTCGCGGTGTGCCGCGGACGGCGATTCTCGTCTCCGTCGTGTTCGGGTTCGTGGCCGTGTTCTTCAACTACAAGTTCCCGGACTCGGTCTTCCTGTTCCTCGTCAACTCCTCCGGGGCCGTGGCGCTGTTCGTCTGGCTCGTCATCTGCTTCTCGCAGCTGCGGATGCGGAAGATCATCCAGCGGGAGGCGCCGGAGAAGCTGGTCGTGCGGATGTGGCTGTACCCGTATCTGACCTGGGCGACTGCCGCGCTGATCGTGTTCGTGCTCGGCTACATGCTGACCGACACCGAGCACGACGGACGCAAGACCGTGCTGCTGTCGCTGCTGGTCGCGGCCGTGGTGCTGGCGATCGCCGTGGTCCGGCAGAAGCGCCGGGGTGCCGTCGGTGCTCCTGACAAGGTGTCGGTGGGCGACTGACGCGCCGCTTCGTGAGTGGAGGGCCTGTCCGGCGGATCAGGTCGCAGGAAATCGACGCTGCCTCATCGACGCCGGTGAGCGGGGCTTGGTGCGTGCAGCTGCAAGGCGGAGGAGGGCGTCGACGCGATGGGGGTCCCCCCGCGCGAGCGAAGCCGAGCGTGGGGGAGTCGGCAACCGACGACAACGCCGCAGATGTGCGTGCCAAGCCCCGCGTCTGCGGCATGATCCGCCGGACAGGCCCCAGGGCCCCGTGGCGTCGCGCCGCGGGGCCCTCGGCTGTGTGGGCGTCCGATGTGCCTCACAGCAGGGTGAAGCTCTTCTTCACGTCCTCGTAGATCGCGAGGGCCTTTTCCTCTCCGGCCGGCTGGTACCAGGTGTTGATCTGGTACGACTTCCCCTTCGCGTCGAAGCCCAGCAGGCGGGCGTGCCAGGGGACGCCCTCCAGCCTGAAGGTGTACTCCCACACCACCGCGGGGTGGCCGCGGAACGTCGTCTCCTCCAGGCGGATCTTGCGGTAGTCCTGGCCCTGGTGGGCGTTGCGTTCCGAGGTCCGCCAGGAGTCCATGAGGTCGCCGCGGGCGAGGGAGGACTTCGCCACGAGTTCCTGGGTGCCGTCGGGGGAGGTGTAGTGCACTTCCGCTCCCGTCTTCACGTCCCGGCGCCAGCCCTCGGGGGTCGTCCACGCGAACCCTCCGGCCTCCTCCCGCGCGCCCGGCGGCAGGCTCGGCGGCCTGGAGGTGCCCTCGACGGTGGGCGACGAGGAGTACGCGGAGGAGGCGGGGGGCTCGGTGTCCGCCCGGGTGTCGTCCGGTGATCCCGCGGTCGCCGCGAGGACGATCCCGGCCACCGCGGCGGCCGTGAGCACGCCGGTGGCGGCGACGAGGGTGGTGCGGCGCCGGGTTCGCCGGGCCGGCGCGGACGGGACGGCGGGGCCGGGCAGTTCGCTGCCCGGCGGTATCGCGGCCGGTCGCCGTTCCGTCACCGCCTCGGCCCGCAGGAGTGAAACGCCCGCCGGGCGGGGCCCCTCGGGGGGTGGGCGCAGGTGCGGCGGCTGTACGAGGAGCGGTGTGGGCTGATCCTGGGCCGGCTCCGGCGGCTCCGGCACGGGGTTCGCCACCGGTTGCGGCGCCGGATGCGTCACGGGTTCCGGCTCTGCTACCGGGTTCGCCACAGGTTGCGGCTCCGGCAAGGGCACCCGCCCCTGCACCGCCCCGGATTCCGTCACCGTCGGCGTGGGCTCCGGGAATGCCACCGGCCGCAACGCCGTCTCCAGTTCCTCCAGCCCCGGTCGGGCGGACGGCTCCTTCTGCAGGAGGGCGGCCAGGATGTCCCGCAACGGACCTGCCGCGACGGGGAGTTCGGGTTCTTCGTAGAGGACGGCGTGCAGGGTGGCCAGGGTGGTGTCGCGGGAGAAGGGGGAGCGGCCGGCCAACGCCGCGCAGAGGGTGGCGCCGAGGGACCAGACGTCCGAGGGCGGTCCCTGCGGGCGGCCGGAGACCCGTTCGGGGGCCATGTAGTCGGGCGAGCCGACCAGCATGCCGACCATGGTGAGCGCCTTGGCGTCCTGGATCGCCGCGATACCGAAGTCGGTGAGCACGATCCGCCGGGCGTCGTGCTCGACCAGGACGTTGCCGGGCTTGATGTCCCGGTGCAGCACTCCGCGCGCATGCACCTGGCGCAGCGCCTCCACCAGGCCGAGTCCGATCCGTGCCGTCTCGCGCGGTCCGAGCGGCCCGTCCTCGGCCATGATCCGCTCCAGGGAACGGCCGTCGACCAACTCCATGACGATCCACAGGCGTTCGCCCTCGTCCACGACGTCGTACACGCGCACCACGTTGGGATGGTCGATGCGGGCGGTGGCCCGGGCCTCGCGCAACGTGCGTTCACGGCGGGTCCGGGCATCCTCCGCGTCCAGGCCGTCGATACGCATTTCCTTGACGGCGACCGGCCGGTCGAGCATGTCGTCGGCGGCCCGCCACACTCGCCCCATTCCCCCCTGGCCGATGCTCTCGACCAACCGATAACGCCCGGTCACCAATAACCCTGGAACACCGCCACTTCGCGTATTCCCCGGCAATTCGCTGCACCCCCTCGACAACCCCATGACTGAAACACAATGGCCACACTTCAGGCCGTACCAGCATAGTGCGGAGAAATCTTGTGGTACCTCTTCAAGTACTGCGAATTCAGGCGCAGCCAAGGGGGACGAACATGAGTGCTCGTCGTACGACGACGATCGCGGGATCGCTGGTCGCGGCATCTTTCTCGGCGGTGATGATCCTTTCCTTCACCGCTGGTGCGGACGATCAGGGACCCGGAAGCAGCAAGGGGGGAAAGGCCGTCGACAAGGCACCGGCGGGGGTGGAACTGACCACGCTGCTGCCCGAGAAGATCTCGGTCGACAACGGTTCGGAGGAAACGGCGATTACCGCCACGGTGAAGAATGAGGGGACAGCGGACAGCGGGCCGATCAGGCTCTGGGTCGTCGGTTTCGACGGGCTGACGGTCAGGAATGTTCCAGGCTGCTCCCCGATCGCCGAAAAGGATCTGCCCGAGGGTTCGAACAGCGGATTCAGCTGTTCGCTCGACGGTCTCGCCGCCGGCGCGTCGAAGTCGTACGACGTCGACGCGACCTACGACCTGGGCAGGACCGGGAAGATCTGCCTGCCCGTCCAGAACGGTGACGGAAGCAAGACGTTCTGGCAGCAGGGCCCGGTTCCGTTCGGTACGACGAACCCGTCACCGAACGCCCCGGCCACGCCGCTGCTGCTCGGCACCGACAACAAGCCCGTTGCGCCGGGCGGCGACGAGCTGCCCAGGACCGGCGCCGGACGGGACGTCCTGCCGCTGGCCGCGGCCGGCGGAGCGCTGGTCACGGCCGGAGCGGCGGGCCTGTGGTGGTCGCAGCGGCGGCCGAGGCGGCCACAGGAGGGATGAGGGGCAGCGCCCCGAAGGGGCGCTGGGCTGTTTCGATGTGCGGCTACCGCCGCGATGGGGGTCCCCCCGCGCGAGCGAAGCCGAGCGTGGGGGAGGAGCTGAGAGTGGGGGAGCGACCAGCCGCGATGGTGCCGCAGACGATCGACGGCACCATCGCGGCACTTCCAGCGGAGCGCTTGGTCAGCGCTTGTTGACGAGCTTCCAGGCGGTGGGCAGCACGCCCATCGCCAGGGCGGCCTTCAGGGCGTCGCCGATCAGGAACGGGGTGAGGCCGGCCGCGATCGCGGCGGAGGCGGACATGCCGGTGGCGAGGGCCAGGTAGGGGACGCCGACGGCGTAGATGATCGCCTCGCCGAGCAGCATCGCGCCCGCCATGCGCCACGGGGAGCGGTCGGCGCCGCGGCGGGCCAGGGCCCCGACGGCGGTGGCGGCGAGCAGCAGGCCGATGACGTAGCCGAAGGACGGGGCGGCCGCACCGGAGCCGCCCTCCGCGAACCACGGCACACCGGCGATGCCGGCCAGCGCGTACAGCGCGAGCGACAGGAAACCGCGACCGGCGCCGAGGGCCGTGCCGACGAGCAGCGCGGCGAAGGTCTGGCCGGTCACCGGCACCGGGGAGCCCGGTACGGGCACGGCGAGCTGGGCCGCGAGGCCGGTGAGCACGGCACCGCCGGCCACCAGGGCGACGTCCCGGACACGGGAGGAGGGGAGCAGGTCGGCGAGGACCTGTCCCGGGCGGGCGGGGGCGGCGGCAGCGGTGCTCATGGGGACTCCGCGAGTGAGGGCGGTTCGGGACCCCGTGACGCTAACCCAGTGCGCCTGAGCCCGACACCGTCACCGCTCGACAAAGGCGGGAGCCGCGGCGTGGTGGGCTCTGCACAAAGAGTGGTGGTTACACATGGATAGGCGTGATGCTGGTCACTGAGGTGAGGATGCATGCGTCACGAGAGGCGGACAGGGAACGGACTGTAGGGTTCCACCAATCCACATGCTCCATCCCATGCACTCAGGCCGCCCCGTGAGCGGGGCCGTACACTCCGTATCTCCGGTGTCCGGATAGTGAACACCGCGCCCCTGCGAGCGGGATGGCCGCCCAGACTGTGGGCGTTTTACCCCTCTCC
This sequence comes from Streptomyces sp. NPDC127197, assembly GCF_042672405.1. NCBI lineage: Bacteria > Bacillati > Actinomycetota > Actinomycetes > Kitasatosporales > Streptomycetaceae > Streptomyces > Streptomyces sp. NPDC127197. The sequence continues at coordinate 164,583 of NZ_JBHXVG010000013.1, forward strand.
CGTACGACGTAATGGACGAGCCGCGCCCATGCCCAGCACCACTGTCGAGACGCCGCCGAAGCCGGACGCGTCCCTTTCCCATGGCCTGAAGCAGCGCCACCTGTCGATGATCGCCCTCGGTGGCGTGATCGGCGCCGGGCTGTTCGTCGGCTCCGGCGCCGGTATCGCCGCTGCCGGGCCCTCGATCGTCGTCGCCTACATCCTCTCCGGCCTCCTGGTGATGCTGGTGATGCGGATGCTGGGCGAGATGTCCGCCGCACATCCCTCCTCGGGGTCCTTCTCCGCGCATGCCGAGCGGGCGATCGGGCCGTGGGCCGGGTTCACGGCGGGCTGGTCGTTCTGGGTGCTGCTGTGCACGGCCGTCGGCCTGGAGGGCATCGGCGCCGCGAAGATCGTCACTGGCTGGCTGCCGGGCACGCCGGAGTGGGCGTGGGTGGCGCTGTTCATGGTGGTGTTCTGCGGGGCCAACCTGGCCGCGGTGAAGAACTTCGGCGAGTTCGAGTTCTGGTTCGCGGCGCTGAAGGTCGGCGCGATCTCGCTGTTCCTGGTGCTCGGCGTGCTGGCGATCGCGGGCGTCCTGCCCGGCACGGACGCGCCGGGGACCGTGAACCTCACCGGTGAAGGGGGTTTCCTCCCGAACGGCAGCGAGGGCCTGATCATCGGCCTGCTCGCCTCGGTCTTCGCATACGGCGGCATGGAGACGGTCACCATCGCGGCGGCCGAGTCGGAGAACCCGGTCAGCGGCGTGGCGAGCGCGGTCCGCACGGCCATGTGGCGCATCGCCCTCTTCTACATCGGCTCGATGGCGGTCGTCGTCACCCTCGTCCCCTGGGACTCCAAGGAGATCGTCGAGAAGGGCCCGTACGTCGCCGCCCTCGACCACCTCGGCATCCCCGGCGCCGGCCAGCTGATGAACGTCGTGGTCCTGGTGGCGCTGCTGAGTGCCATGAACGCCAACATCTACGGCTCCTCGCGCATCGCGTACTCACTCGTCGAGCGGGGGCAGGGGCCGAAGGGTCTCGGCCGGGTGTCGGGCGGGGTCCCGCGGATCGCTGTCCTCGCGTCGTCCGTGTTCGGCTTCGTGTGCGTGGTGCTGAGCTACTGGCGGCCGGACGACGTCTTCCCCTGGCTGCTGAACATGATCGGCGCGGTCATCCTGGTCGTCTGGATCTTCATCGCGGTCTCGCAGCTGCGGCTGCGGCGCCGGCTGGAGCGGGAGGCGCCGGACAAGCTGGTCGTGCGGATGTGGGCGTTCCCGGTGCTGACCTGGGTCGCACTGGCCGGCATGGCCGCGATCTTCGTCCTCATGGCGCGGGAGCCGGACACGCGGGTGCAGCTGTACTCGACGGGCGGCATGACGCTGGTCCTGGCGCTGATCGGGTACGCCTGGCAGAAGTCACGCAGCCGGAACTGACGCGTTTCACCAGCCGAAAGGCCCTCACGTTGCCCACGTGAGGGCCTTTTTGTTGCTAGCGTGCAGTTGCAAGCTCATTGCAATAAGAGGTTCGGAGGGGACCGCCATGCCCGTCTACACGCTGCCTGAACTGCCCTACGACTACTCCGCGCTCGCCCCTGTGATCAGCCCGGAGATCATCGAGCTGCACCACGACAAGCACCACGCCGCCTATGTGAAGGGGGCCAACGACACGCTGGAGCAGCTCGCCGAGGCGCGTGACAAGGAGCTGTGGGGCTCGATCAACGGGCTGGAGAAGAACCTGGCCTTTCACCTCTCCGGCCACATCCTGCACTCCATCTACTGGCACAACATGACCGGCGAGGGCGGCGGCGAGCCCCTCGCGGCCGACGGTGTGGGCGAGCTGGCGGACGCGATCGCCGAGTCCTTCGGCTCCTTCGCCGGTTTCAAGGCGCAGCTGTCCAAGGCGGCGGCCACCACCCAGGGCTCCGGCTGGGGTGTGCTGGCGTACGAGCCGCTGAGCGGCCGGCTGATCGTCGAGCAGGTCTACGACCACCAGGGCAACGTCGGCCAGGGCGCGACGCCGATCCTCGTCTTCGACGCCTGGGAGCACGCCTTCTACCTGCAGTACCGGAACCAGAAGGTGGACTTCATCGAGGCCATGTGGCAGGTCGTCAACTGGCAGGACGTGGCCCGGCGCTACGAGGCCGCGAAGTCCCGTGCGGATGTGCTGCTGCTGGCGCCGTAACGGCCCGTCGAGTCGTCCTGCCTCGTGATCGTCTTCTCACCTTTCACGCGGCAGGCGGAGAAAAGGGGCGGCCCCGCGAGGACGTGACTCGCGGGGCCGCCTCCGTTTGTGGAGCTCACAGGTTGCTGAAGTCCGGGCCCTTGGTGCGGGTGCGCTTGATCTCGTAGAAGCCGGGGACCGATGCCACCGCGAGGGTGCCGTCCCACAGGCGGGCGGCCTCCTCGCCCTTGGGGGCGGGCGTGACGACCGGGCCGAAGAAGGCGACCTCCTCGCCGTCGGGGCCCGGGACGGAGATGACCGGGGTGCCCACCTCCTGGCCGACCTTGTCGATGCCCTCCTTGTGCGAGGCGCGCAGCTGGGCGTCGAACTCGAAGTCCTCCTGGTCGAAGTAGTCGATCAGGTCCGCGGGCAGGTCCGTCTCGGCCAGGGCGGCGGCGACGGCCTCCCGGGTCGGACCCTCGCCACGGTTGTGGAAGCGGGTGCCCAGAGCGGTGTAGAGCGGGCCCAGGACCTCGTCACCGTGCTTCTGCCAGGCCGCGGTCACCACCCGGGCCGGCTGCCAGGCCGTCTTCGCGAGCATCTCCCGGTATTCCTCGGGCAGCTCGTCCAGCTTGTCCTCGTTCAGCACCGCCAGGCTCATGATGTGCCAGTGCACCTCGATGTCACGGACCTTCTCCACCTCCAGCACCCAGCGGGAGGTCATCCACGCCCACGGGCACAGGGGGTCGAACCAGAAGTCGACGCGGGTCTTCTTGGCGGAGGTCGTCGCGGTCTCGGACATGGCTCTCCTCGGTAAGCGGTCTTTCAACGCGCAACATCGACCGTCCCCCCGGGCATTCCCTGCTGCCCGGCGTCAGGGGCACATGGCAGGATCGGTCCTGTTAGCCGTAGCCTCCCCCACTCTCGGCTCCGCTCGAGCGGGGGGACCCCCATCGCCTGAGGGAGTGCCGCCCGTGCCCGGTGAGAATCTGTCCCGCGACGAGGCCCGGGAGCGGGCCGCCCTGCTGTCCGTCGACGGGTACGAGGTGTCCCTCGACGTGCGCTCCGCGGTGGGTGCCGACGCCGGGGACGGCGGGCCGCGGACCTTCCGGTCCGTGACCACGATCCGGTTCCGCTGCGCCGAGCCGGGCGCGGGCAGCTTCGCGGACCTGATCGCGCCGAGCGTCACCGCGGTCTCGCTCAACGGCCGGGACCTCGACCCCAGCGAGGTCTTCGACGGCACCCGCGTCCTGCTGGAGGACCTCGCCGCCGACAACGAACTGATCGTCGACGCCCAGTGCGCCTACTCCCGCACCGGTGAGGGCCTGCACCGCTTCGTCGACCCCGAGGACGGCGAGGTGTACCTCTACACCCAGTACGAGCCCGCCGACTCCCGCCGGGTCTTCGCCACTTTCGAGCAGCCGGATCTGAAGGCTCCCTTCCGCTTCGAGGTGCAGGCGCCGGAAGGCTGGACGGTGTGGAGCAACGGCGTCGGCCAACTCGCCGACGGGGTATGGCGGTTCGCGGAGACCAAGCCGATCTCCACGTACATCACCTGCGTGGTGGCGGGTCCGTACCACTACGTGACGGACACGTACTCCCGCACCTTCGACGACGGTACGACGCTGGAGATCCCCCTCGGCGCCATGTGCCGCAAGGGCCTCGCGCCCCACTTCGACTCCGACGACGTCTTCCTGGTCACCAAGCAGGGCCTGGACTTCTTCCACGACCACTTCGACTACCCGTACCCGTTCGGCAAGTACGACCAGGCGTTCGTGCCCGAGTACAACCTCGGCGCGATGGAGAACCCGGGCCTGGTGACCTTCAAGGAGGAGTTCATCTTCCGCGGGAAGGTCACACAGGCGTCCTACGAGAACCGGGCCAACGTCATCCTGCACGAGATGGCCCACATGTGGTTCGGCGACCTGGTCACCATGGAGTGGTGGGACGACCTGTGGCTCAAGGAGTCCTTCGCCGACTTCATGGGCGCCTTCTCACTGGTCGGCGCGACCCGCTTCAAGGACGGCTGGATCACCTTCGCCAACCGCCGCAAGGCCTGGGCCTACCGTGCCGACCAGCTCCCCTCCACGCACCCCATCACCGCCGACATCCGCGACCTGCAGGACGCCAAGCTCAACTTCGACGGCATCACGTACGCCAAGGGCGCGTCGGTACTCAAGCAACTGGTGGCGTACGTCGGTCAGGACGCGTTCCTGGAGGGCGCACGGCGCTACTTCAAGCGGCACGCGTACGGCAACACGCGCCTCGGTGACCTGCTGTCGGTCCTGGAGGAGACCAGCGGGCGGGACATGGGAACCTGGGCGCGGGCCTGGCTGCAGACGGCCGGGGTCAACTCGCTGACGCCGCAGGTGCTGCTGGATGCGGAGGGCCGGGTCTCCGAGCTGGCGGTGCTCCAGGAGGCCGCCGAGTCGCACCCGGAGCTGCGCCCGCACCGGGTGGCTGTGGGCCTGTACCGGCGGGGTGCGGAGGGCGCGCTGGAGCGGTACGCGCGGGCCGAGGTGGACGTCGACGGGCCGCGCACGGTGGCCGGTGACCTGGCGGGTGCGCAGGCGCCCGAGTTGGTGCTGGTCAACGACGACGACCTGACGTACTGCAAGATCCGCTTCGACGAGGAGTCGCTCGCCACCCTCCGGGACGGGCTGGGCGACCTCACCGATCCGCTCGCCCGCGCCCTGTGCTGGTCGGCGCTGTGGAACATGACGCGGGACGCGCTGCTGCCGGCGCGGGACTTCATCGACCTGGTGCTGCGGTACGGGGGCCGCGAGTCCGACATCGGCGTGCTCCAGATGCTGCACGCCTGGGCGAACTCGGCGCTCGTCCACTACGCGGCGCCCGACTGGCGGGAGACCGGCGAGCGGCTCCTCGCCGGCGGTGCGTTGCGCGAGCTGCGGCGTGCCGAGCCGGGCAGTGAGCACCAGCTGGCGTGGGCGCGGTTCTTCGCGGCCACGGCGGCCGTCGAGGCCGACCTCCAGCTGCTGCTCGGGCTGCTGGAGGGCACGGAGAAGATCGACGGGCTGGACGTGGACCAGGAGCTGCGCTGGGCGTTCCTGGAGCCGCTGGCCGCGCACGGGGTCGCCGACGAGAAGCGGCTGGCGGCGGAGCTGGCGCGCGACGACACGGCTTCCGGCAAGCGCCACCAGGTCCGCTGCCTTGCCGCGCGGCCCTCGGCGGCGGTCAAGGCGCAGGCGTGGGCGCAGGTCGTGGAGTCGGATGTGCTGTCCAACGCGCTGGTCGAGGCGACGATCGCGGGGTTCGGGCAGCCGTCGCAGCGGGAGTTGCTGGCGCCGTACGCCGAGAAGTACTTCGCGGTGATCGAGCGGGTGTGGGCGGAGCGGTCGATTCAGATCGGGATGGATGTGGTGCGGGGGTTGTTCCCGGGGTTGCAGGACTCCGAGGGGACGTTGGCGGCGGCGGACGCGTGGCTGGCGGCGCATGAGGGGGCCGCGCCGGCGTTGCGGCGGCTGGTGGTGGAGGCGCGGGACGATATGGCGCGGGCGCTTCGGGGGCAGGCCTGTGATGCGGCGGCCGGTTAACTGTCGCTGGGGCGTGTAGCCGGGATGCCCTGCGCTGCAGGCTGTGCCCACCCTCCCCCACTCTCGGCTTCGCTCGAGCGGGGGGACCCCCATCGCCCTGCGGAACGACTGCCCACAGCGGTAGCGGCAGCGGTCGCGGGGCGAGTGGGGGCACAGCGGTTGCGGGGTGGCCCGGCTGGGGCAGTCGTAACTCGTTACTGAATCCGGGTAATCGGACCCGTAACCCCCTGGCCCACCCGAACGGACCAGGGGGTTTCGGCATCCGAACATCCGTCCTTTAGGGCGATCTTGTCTGGAATTGTCGACGGGCGTGTAACAGCGGTTAGGGAGCCGTTCGGGTACGGGAACTTCGGGGTCATGAACCACAACACCCCGCTCTCCCCCCGCCCCCTGCGTCACCTGTCCGAGGTGCACCGCCGTGTCATGACGGCCGCCCAGCTCCGCTCGCACGGTGTCCCCGCCTCGGAGATGAACGAGCAGTGCCGCTCCGGCGGCCCCTGGCAGCAGATCCTGCCGGGCGTGTTCCTCCTCCACCCCGGCCCGCCGACCAGCGAGGAGCGGCTGCACGCGGTGCTGATGTACGCGGCCCGCGAGTCGTCGCCGGGGGTGCCCTCCCAACCGGGCGCGGACGAACCGCACCGTCCCGTGTACGCCGAGGCGATGATCACCGGTCTCGCGGCGCTGAACCTGCACGGTTTCTCGGCCGCTCCCCCGCTGCTCTCCCTGGACCGTATCGACGTCCTGGTCCCCCGGCTGCGCCGGCTCCGCTCGACGGGCTGCGTGCGCATCGTCCGCACCTCGGCCCTGCCCACCCCCCAGCAGGTCACCGGCGTACCGGTGGCTCCGGTGCCGCGCGCGCTGGCCGACGCGGTGGCGGATCTGGCGGATGCGGGCGCCGTGCGCCGGCTGCTGACCGAGGCGGTGCGCGGCCGGCACTGCGAACCGGCGGTGGTGGTACGGGAGTTGACCAACGCGAAGCTGCTGAGCCGACCGCATGTGGTGGACGCGGTGGACTCGCTGCTGGCCGAGGGCCGGGCGATCGCGGAGGACCGGCTGTACCGGATGGTGCGGGAGTACGGTCTGCCGGACCCGGTCTGGAACGTCGATCTGCGGCTGCCGGGCGGCCCCCACCTCGGCGGTCTGGACGCCTACTGGCCGGAGCAGGCAGTCGCGCTCGAGCTGGACACCCGGGCGCCGCGTCAGGGCCATCGGCAGGACGACGACGGGCTGTGGTCGGAGTACGCCCGCAAGCGTGAGCACCTGGAGCGGCTGGGCATCACGGTCGTCCACGTCACGCCGAAGAAGCTGCGGGACTCGATGGAACAGCAGGCGACCGTCGTCCGTACGGCGCTGATGGCGTCGGCGGACCGGGACCCGGCGGCGTATGTCGTGGTGCTGCCCCGGTAGTGACGGACCGGGACGGTCACCAGGAGGGGAGAGGAGGGGCCGCCGAACCCGGCGGCCCCTCCTCATAGGGTTTCAGCCCTTCTTCAGCAGCAGCTCGGTGTTGCGGTCGCGCGATGTGCCGGCCAGGTCGGTACGGGCGCCGGGGGCGTTGAAGGAGAGTTCGCGGTAGAGGGCGGCGAGGCCGGTCTGGGAGAGGTCGGCGAAGTCCGTGCGGTGCGGGGCCGCCGACTCCACCAGTGTGGTGAAGACCGACAGGGTGCCGTCCTTGTTGTCGACCAGCTCGATGACCCGGGCGAGCTGCGGGAAGTCGACGTGCGAGGCGGTGGAGATCTCCCAGAAGGAGTGGCCGGCGGAGCCGGTGTGCGGGGTGATGGCGTTGCGGTGGATATGGCCGTTCACCCAGGCGAGGACGCTGTGGTGGCGACCGAGCACGGCGAGGACGTCGTCGCCGTTGTGCCGGCGCTCGTTCGGACGGGCCGGGTCGGGGCGCGGGTTGTCCATCGTCTTGCTGGTGTGATGGCTGAAGACGATCGCGTACGAGTCCCTGTTCTCGCGCAGCGTGCGGTCCAGCCAGCGCAGCTGCGCCGAGCCGATGGAGCCCGCGTAGTGGCCGCCGGGGTCGGTGGTGTCGAGGCTGATGCCGATGACGTCGTCGGCGATGCGGAAGCTGTAGTACTGGGTGCCCGCCTCCACGTTGGCCGTGGAGTAGCCGTGGCCGACCGGGCCCGGGCCGGTGTACGCGGGGTCGAGGTGGGCCTTGACGTACTCGGCCGGGGTGTAGGGGGCGCGGCGCTCGTCCGGGGTGATGGGGCGCAGGTCGCGGGTGTGGGCCTCGAGCAGGTCGCGGAACTGGGTGCCGATCGGGTCCGTGGCCTGCTTGATGGTGTCCTGGAGCTTCTTCGCCTCGGCCGGGGCGAGGCTCATCAGCTTCCTGCCACCGACGGCGAAGTCGGCGAGATAGGGGTCGCCGTGGCCGTAGCAGCCGAGCGGGAGGGAGTCGTGGTTGCCGACGGTGGAGTACCAGGGCAGGTTGAGGCCGGGGCTCTGCAGTTCGCGGACGGCGGCGGCGAGGAAGCCGTCGAGGTGCGGGAAGCCGCGCTCCTTGTCGGCGTCGCGGACGCTGGAGTCGGGCTGCCAGAACTGCTTCAGGCCGCTGTTCTGGACGCCCTCGTAGCGGCGCAGGTCACCGGAGTTGGGGGTGATGCGGCCGCCGCTCATGACGGTCAGGAACCACTCCAGTTCGGTGCGGGCGTTGTTGTCGGTGTTGTCGCCGGTCGTCATGGCGAAGTGCAGTGGGGCGCCGGTGACGGGGGCGCCCCGCAGCGCGTTGACCCGCTCGACCAGTGAGACCGCACCCTGCACGGTCAGCAGCTCCTGCGGCCGCCAGGCGTGCACGTCGGTGGAGCGCAGGAACTCCAGGCGCAGCGGGTGCTGGGCGTCGATGATGTGCAGGTCGGTGAGCTGCACGAACGCGGCGAGTGCGGTACGGCGTTCGCCGCGGCCGGACTTGGGGGCGGCGAGTTCGTTGCGTACGACGCGCCGCCAGCCGGGGCCGTCGCCGAGCCGGCGGTAACCGGAGCTGGTGCGGGGCGCGGCGACGGTGGCGAGGGTGGTGCCGCGGGCGTACGGGGCGAGCGGGCCTACGGGCGCCTTGCGGGAGGACGCGATCGGCGCCTCGCCCTCCGGGGCTGCGGCGGCGGGCGCGGCCTCGCTGTCGGTGGGGCGCAGGGCGTAGCCGACGCCGGCGGACAGGGACACCGCTCCGGCGGCGGCGAGGACCGTACGGCGGTTGACCGCCAGTGCGGAGGCGGCGGAGCTGGCGACAGAGCGTGTGCGCGACATGGCGCTTCTCTCCCCGAGTGCGAACGCGTCGGCAGTGGTCGCGGACGGCCGCGTCGCGAACCCCCCGCTCGCTCTGGATCGTTGGCACCGGGAATGACCTGCGCGTTAATGAGACGCCAACGGGCAGCGCCGATCACCGTACGTCGATCTTGAGCTACCCTGCGCGCCCACGACCGCTTGTCGAACGGCCCGTGGGCGGTCACTCGGCGTTCATCTGACGGGGTAACACCCCTGTTCCTAGGGCAGGTCGATGCGCCCCGCGGCCGGGCGTTCGCGCCACAGTTTCAGGCCCAGGTCGACCAGGCCGATGCGGCGCAGGGCGGGCACGGCGTCCAGTTCGTGCCAGGCGGCCATGTCGGTGGAACCCCCGATCTCGTGCCGCAGTTCGCCGCCGACGACCGTCCCCTCGTACACGAGGCGTACGCCGTGGTGGTCGGTCGCCGGGCGGAAGCGGCGGCCGGGAAAGGTGCGGTGGAGGGAGTGGACGCCGAGGATGCCGGTGACCTCGATGCGGTAGCCGGTCTCCTCGCGCACCTCACGGCGGACGGTGTCGTACGGGTCCTCCCCGTGTTCCATGCCGCCGCCGGGCAGCACCCACTCGGGGGTGCCGTCGGGTGCCGGGGAGCGGGCGAGCAGGACCTGGCCGTCGCGGACGCATATGGCGTAGGCCGCCACCCTCAGCTTCTTGCGCACGCAGGGACGTTAACGCGCCGGACCAGGAATGCCGACCGACACCCGAAAAGTTCCGCTCACCCCATGTATCCCTGCATGCGCATCGCGGGTTTTCCCCATGCATCCATTGCGATTCGGTCAACTCTCCCCAAACATGCGCCTCTTGCGTAAGGCTGAGCGGTCGTCCGGGACCGAATTCCGGACTGTCTCGTTCCTTTACCAACAAGGGATGCCGATGACCCCCTCCTCCCAGAGCGATCCGATATCGGGCGCGAGACGCGTGGCCCGTATCGCCGTGGCCGCCGGTCTGGTGGCCGCGCTCTCCGCGGCCGGGCCGATACCCGTGGCCCTCGCCGCGGACCAGGCCCCGGCGGCAGCCGACCCGGGCGTCAAGTCCGCCCACGACAAGCTCGGTTCCGACGACGCCGATCTGCTCGCCGAGGCCAAGGCCGACGGCGCCAAGAGCGTCACGATGATGGTCGCGACCGCGCCCGGCCGGACCGAGCAGGTCGCCGAGCAGCTCGACTCGGTCGACGGCGGCCTGGTCGGCCGTACCCACGACAAACTCGGCTACGTCCGTGCCACCGTCCCGACCGGCAAGGCGGACGCGGCCATCGCCGCCGCCGTGAAGCTGTCCTCCGTGCACGGCATCGACCTGCGCGAGGAGATCCCGCTGGACGACCCGAGGCCGAACGGCTCACAAGAGGCCGGCGCCACGGGGACGTATCCCGCCCCCGGCAAGAAGACCCCCGCCGAGAACCCGTACAACCCCTCCTTCGAGACGGGCGCCGTCGAGTTCGTCGAGGACCACCCGAAGGCGGACGGCCGCGGCATCACCATCGGCATCCTCGACTCGGGCGTGGACCTCGGGCACCCGGCGCTGCAGAAGACGACGACCGGCGAGCGCAAGATCGTCGACTGGGTGACGGCCACCGACCCGGTCGCCGACGGCGACGACACCTGGCGGCGGATGACCACCTCGGTCTCCGGCCCGACGTTCTCGATCACCACCGCGTCACTGGGCACCGAGACGTTCAAGGCGCCCGAGGGCACCTACAAGTTCAACTACTTCTCCGAGTCCGCCACCATCGGCGGCGACATGGCGGGCGACCTCAACCGCGACGGGGACAAGACGGACGTCTGGGGTGTGCTGTACGACGCCGCCTCGGGCACGGCCCGCGTCGACCTCGACGACGACCTCGACTTCACCGACGACCAGGCCATGAAGCCGTACAAGGACGGCTTCCAGATCGGCTACTTCGGCACCGACGACCCGGCAACCGAGATCGCCGAGCGCATCCCGTTCGTCGTCGAGATCCGCAAGGACGTCGTCTACAACGCGGCGGGCGCGAAGGCCGACTACGTCAGCATCGGCGTCATCGAGGGCTCGCACGGCACCCACGTCGCCGGCATCACCGCCGCCAACGGCCTGTTCGGCGGCGAGATGAACGGCGCCGCGCCCGGCGCGAAGCTGGTCTCCTCCCGGGCCTGCACCTGGTCCGGCGGCTGCACCAACGTCGCGCTCACCGAGGGCATGATCGACCTCGTGGTCAACCGGGGCGTCGACATCGTCAACATGTCGATCGGCGGTCTGCCGGCGCTGAACGACGGCAACAACGCGCGCGCCGAGCTGTACACCCGCCTGATCGACGAGTACGGCGTCCAGCTGGTGATCTCCGCGGGCAACTCCGGCCCCGGCGCCAACACCATCGGCGACCCGTCCCTCGCCGACAAGGTGATCTCGGTCGGCGCGACCATCTCCAAGGAGACCTGGGCGGCCAACTACGGCTCGAAGGTGGAGAAGCGGTACGCGATGATGCCGTTCTCCTCGCGCGGCCCGCGTGAGGACGGCGGCTTCACCCCGACGCTGTCCGCACCCGGCGCCGCGATCAACACCACCCAGACCTGGTCGCCCGGCGGCCCCGTCGCCGAGGCGGGCTACCAGCTGCCGCCCGGCTACTCGATGCTCCAGGGCACCTCGATGGCCTCCCCGCAGGCGGCCGGCGCGAGCGCGCTGCTGCTGTCCGCCGCCAAGCAGAAGGGCATCGACCTCACCCCGGCGACCCTGCGCACGGCGCTCACTTCGACCGCCGACCACATCAGCGGTGTCCAGGCCTACGAGGAGGGCGCGGGCCTGATCGACATCGTGGACGCCTGGGACGCCATCCGCGACGGCGCCACCGCCCACTCGTACACGGTCAAGGCGCCGGTCGACACCGCGATCGACTGGGCGCTGAAGACGCCGGGTTACGGCACGGGCCTCTACGACCGTGAGGGCGGTCTGAAGGCCGGTCAGAAGAAGACGTACGAGATCACCCTCACCCGTACGTCCGGCGCCGACCGTGCCATCCGGCACGAGCTGGACTTCGAGAACAACGCCGGCGACACGTTCCGGATCGTCGGCTCCGACGAGGTGCGGCTGCCGCTGAACCAGCCGGTGACCGTCAAGGTGCAGGCCGCGCCGAAGTCCGCCGGCCTCAAGAGCGCGATCCTGGAGGTCGACGACCCGCGCACCGAGGGTGTCGACAAGCAGGTGCTCAACACGGTCGTGGTCTCGGCGCCGCTGAAGTACACCTACTCGGCGTCCGGTTCGGTGCAGCGCAACAGCACGAAGTCGTACTTCGTGACCGTGCCCGAGGGCGCCAAGTCGCTGGAGGTGGCGATCGGCGGGCTGAAGGACAAGAGCCAGACCCGGTTCATCGCCATCCACCCGTACGGCGTCCCGTCCGACCCGACGTCGACGATCAACTGCTACCCGAACTACACCAACCCGGCCAACACCTGCCGCCCGGACGTGCGCTCGTACGCCGACCCGCAGGCCGGTGTCTGGGAGATCGAGGTCGAGTCGCGCCGTACGTCGCCGCTGCTCGACAACCCCTACAAGCTGGACGTCACCGTCCTCGGCGCTGCCTTCGACCCGGAGACCGTGACCGTGCCCGAGGCCAAGGTCGGCACCCCGGCCGCCGCCTCCTGGAAGGTGACCAACGGCTACGCCGCGATCGACGGCAAGCTGGCCGGCGGCCCGCTCGGCTCGTCGAAGACGACCCGCCCGACGATCAAGCAGGGCGAGGCCCAGACCACCACGGTCGAGGTGCCGGCGGGCGCCACGTCGCTGGACGTTGTCATCGGCAACGTCTCCGACGCTGCCGCCGACCTGGACCTGACGGTCTACGACAAGAACGGTGACGTCGTCGGCCAGGACGCCGACGGCGACTCGGAGGAGCAGGTCTCCATCGCCTCCCCGGCCGCCGGCACGTACACCATCGAGGTGTACGGCTACGCCATCCCGTCCGGCTCCACCGCTTACGACTACCGGGACGTCTTCTTCTCCGCCGCCCTGGGCACCGTCACCGTCGACGAGTCGGCGCCGGTGAAGCTCGGTACCGGCGACTCCACAACGGTCTCCGGCAGCGTCACCGCCGCAGCGGCCGCGCCCGAGGGACGTGAGTTCTTCGGGCAGGTCCAGCTGGTCAACGCGCGCGGGACGGTCGCGGGCGTGGGCCACGTGAAGATCGAGAAGGTCACGCCGTAGTCGACTGCGGCTGAACCGGGGGCGGGCGTCCGTGCGGGCGCCCGCCCCTTCTCCTTGCTTCCGCTATTCGCAGGCCGTGGTCCGCGACTCGGGCAAGGCCCAGATGAGGGCCTGGCGTTGGGGAGCGATGTCGCGCTCGCCGACGAACCAGAAGTCGGGGGACGCGGACCCGCGCGGGATGGCGACCAGGAGATGGTCGCCCTCGTCGAGACCCGCGCTCGCCCGGATCACGAAGGTGACCTCGTCCTCGCCCTTCGCGGGCTTGTAGGAGCGGGTCACGTCCAGGGTGATGCGTTCCTGACGTTCGCCGGGGACCGGCTGGACGTCCGTCACGTCGCCCTCGGCGACCAGGCGGGCGCAGGCGAGGTAGGCCGGGGAGCCCAGGGGGTCGGCGTCCTTGGACTCGGACTGTGCGCTGTCGGCGCTCGTTGCGCCGGCGTCGTCCGCACTGCCGCCCCCGGCCTGCACGAGCAGCCAGCCCATGCCCACGACCATCGCACCGGCCGCCGCCACTCCGACGGCACTGAGGGCGAGGGCGAAGGGACGGCGCCGGCGCGGACGTACGGGCACGGGTTCGGGGACCTTCGGCTTCGCAGGCTCGGTCAGTGCCCGTCCGATGACCTCCAGCTGTTCCCGCAGCAGCGCCACGTCGGCAGTCGCCGAGCGGTGCTCGGCCATGAAGGCGGCGTCGGCGCGGGCCTCGTCCGTGAGCGGATCGTCGGTGATCGCGGCCATCAGCGCGTCGGCACCGTTGTGCTCGGCGGTCACGTCACACCACCTCGTCCTCGTGCAGGCGGGCGCGCAGAGCCCGTACCGCCGTGTGCAGCCTGCTCTTGACCGTGCCCTCCGGGATGCCGAGCTCCTCGGCGATCCCGCGCACCGGCAGATCGGCGAAGAAGCGCAGGACGAGGACCTGCCGCTGGGCGTCGGGCAGCTCGTCCAGGCCCTGGGCGACGGCGACCGAGAGCACGCTGGTGTCCTCGCCGGAGGGGTGCGCCGGCTGGCGCAGGGCGGCCAGCCGCTCGCCGAGCCGCTCCTGGCGGCGTTTGGCCCGGTGCCAGTCCATGGCGAGGTTCGAGGCGACGACCGCTGCCCACGCGGACACGTCCCGCGGCGCCTCCCGGCCGCTCGCCGCCCGCTCCAGCAGCCGCAGGCGTACCTGCTGTACCCCGTCCAGCAGGTCCGCCTGCGGCACCCCGCCCAGCGCGAGCACCGCCCGCACCCGGCGCTCCTGCGCCGCGTCCAGCGGGTCGTCCTGTGCGTCGTCCCGCCGGCCGCGGCGGGCCTTTCTGCGCAGCACAGCCACCCCTCCCCTCGCCGCGTTTCCTCTATGACGCGGGTGCGGGCCGGAACGTTCGGCTCCATTTGTGGCGTACGTCACACCTGTCCGGAAACTGAGAGGAGGTTCACGCAGGAACGCCGGCGCCGACGGGGTGGGTGTCCCATTCCTCGGGCACAAGGGCAAAGAATTGGACACAGGGGCCCAGGTGCCCCGCATGATGGAAAGGCCCCCGGTCAGGGACGGGGCGCCCCACAAGCCAGGTAAAGGAGTCGCCGTGAGGGTCGGAATCGTCGGAGCCACCGGTCAGGTCGGCACGGTCATGCGCAGGATCCTCGCCGAGCGGAACTTCCCGGTCACCGAGCTGCGCCTGTTCGCCTCGGCCCGTTCGGCGGGGACGGTCCTCGACGGTGTGACGGTGGAGGACGCGTCGACGGCCGACTACACCGGTCTGAACATCGTGCTGTTCTCCGCGGGCGGCGCCACCTCCAAGGCGCTGGCCGAGAAGGTCGCCTCGCAGGGCGCGGTCGTGATCGACAACTCCTCCGCCTGGCGCCGGGACCCCGAGGTGCCGCTCGTGGTGTCCGAGGTGAACCCGCACGCGATCGCGAGCCGCCCCAAGGGCATCATCGCCAACCCGAACTGCACGACGATGGCCGCGATGCCGGTCCTGAAGCCGCTGCACGCGGAGGCGGAGCTCGAGGCGCTGGTCGTCGCCACCTACCAGGCGGTGTCCGGCTCCGGCCTGGCCGGCGTCGACGAGCTGTTCGAGCAGGTCAAGAAGGTCGGCGAGGACGCACCCAAGCTCACCCACGACGGCTCGGCGGCCGAGTTCCCGGCGCCGGACAAGTACGTGGCGCCGATCGCGTACAACGTCCTCCCGCTCGCCGGCTCGATCGTGGACGACGGCCTCAACGAGACCGACGAGGAGCAGAAGCTCCGCAACGAGTCCCGCAAGATCCTGGAGATCCCCGAGCTGAAGGTCTCCGGCACCTGTGTCCGCGTCCCGGTCTTCACCGGCCACTCGCTCCAGGTCAACGCCCGTTTCGCCCGTCCGATCAGCGTCGAGCGGGCCAAGGAGCTGCTGGCCGGCGCTCCCGGCGTCGCCCTCACCGAGGTCCCGACCCCGCTCCAGGCCGCCGGCCAGGACCCGTCCTACGTCGGCCGCATCCGCCGCGACGAGACGGTGGACAACGGCCTCGCCCTGTTCGTCTCCAACGACAACCTCCGCAAGGGCGCTGCGCTGAACGCGGTGCAGATCGCGGAGCTGGTGGCGGCGGAGCTGTCCGCCAGGAACAGCGGCTAGTTCCTTCGGACCTCATAGAGGAAACAGCCGTACTCGACGGCCCGGACGTGGACGAGCGCCACGTCCGGGCCGTCGAACGCTTCAGCGAGCGCCGTCCCGAAGCCGTCCTCGATCAGGCGTCCGCCCAGGATGCGCCCCTCGGCCGAGTACCGCCGGAGCGTGCGGTGGGCGTTCGTGAAGGGCAGACCCTCGTGCGTCGGCCCCCCGCACTCCTCCGCATGGATGAACACCGGGCCCTGTTCGTCGTACGCCCCCGGCTCGGCCCCCGTCTGCGCCGCCCAGCGCCGCAGCGGAGCGTACGAGACGAGGGCGATCCGCTCCCCCGGCTCGCTCCGCCGCAGGCAACAACGGAGCGGCGCCCCGCCCTCCTCGTCCGTCACGGGAACCATCCGGCGTCCCGCGTCGTCAGCAGAGCGCAGCTCCTTCAGGACCGAGGGGTCGATGGGTCGTGCGGTGTAGGTCGTCATGAGCCCAGACTCACGCGGTTCCGCTCCGCCCACCGGCGGGAAACGGACATCGCGTTCCGTGCAGGTCCCGTGGAAGGATGGCGCAACCGACACATAACGAGGAGATGACCGCGTGCCTGGCACAAACCTGACTCGCGAAGAGGCGCAGCAGCGGGCGAAGCTGCTCACCGTTGACTCGTACGAGATCGATCTCGACCTCTCCGGCGCGCAGGAGAGCGGTACCTACCGGTCCGTGACCACGGTGCGCTTCGACGTCGCGGAGAACAGCGCGGAGTCCTTCATCGACCTGGTGGCCCCGACCGTCCACGAGGTGACCCTCAACGGCGATCCGCTCGACCCGGACGAGGTCTTCAAGGACTCGCGGATCGCGCTTCCCGGCCTGCTTCAGGGGCGCAACATCCTCCGGGTCGTCGCCGACTGCGCGTACACGAACACCGGCGAGGGCCTGCACAAGTTCATCGACCCGGTCGACAACCAGGCCTACCTCTACACCCAGTTCGAGGTCCCCGACGCCCGCCGCGTCTTCGCGTCCTTCGAGCAGCCGGACCTGAAGGCGACCTTCCAGTTCACCGTGCGCGCGCCGGAGGGCTGGACCGTCATCTCCAACTCGCCCACCCCCGAGCCCAAGGACAGCGTCTGGGTCTTCGAGCCGACCCCGCGGATCTCGACGTACATCACCGCGCTGATCGTCGGCCCGTACCACTCCGTGCACAGCGTGTACGAGAAGGACGGGCAGAGCGTGCCGCTGGGCATCTACTGCCGGCCCTCCCTCGCCGAGTACCTCGACTCGGACGCGATCTTCGAGGTCACCCGGCAGGGCTTCGCCTGGTTCCAGGAGAAGTTCGACTACGCGTACCCGTTCAAGAAGTACGACCAGCTGTTCGTGCCGGAGTTCAACGCGGGCGCGATGGAGAACGCGGGCGCGGTGACCATCCGCGACCAGTACGTCTTCCGGTCGAAGGTGACGGACGCGGCGTACGAGACGCGCGCCGAGACCATCCTGCACGAGCTGGCCCACATGTGGTTCGGCGACCTGGTCACCATGGAGTGGTGGAACGACCTGTGGCTGAACGAGTCGTTCGCCACGTACACCTCGATCGCCTGCCAGGCGGCCGCCCCCGAGTCGCGCTGGCCGCACGCGTGGACGACGTTCGCCAACTCCATGAAGACCTGGGCGTACCGGCAGGACCAGCTGCCGTCCACGCACCCGATCATGGCCGAGATCCGCGACCTGGACGACGTGCTCGTCAACTTCGACGGCATCACGTACGCCAAGGGCGCGAGCGTGCTGAAGCAGCTCGTCGCCTACGTCGGTGAGGACGAGTTCTTCCGCGGAGTGCAGGCCTACTTCAAGCGGCACGAGTACGGCAACACCCGTCTGTCCGATCTGCTGGGCGCCCTGGAGGAGACCTCCGGCCGGGATCTGAAGACCTGGTCGAGGAAGTGGCTGGAGACCGCCGGCATCAACATCCTGCGCCCGGAGATCGAGACGGACGCCGACGGTGTCATCACGTCCTTCGCGATCCGCCAGGAGGCCCCCGCCCTGCCCGCCGGCGCCAAGGGCGAGCCCATCCTGCGCCCGCACCGCATCGCGGTCGGCCTGTACGACCTCGACGAGGACAGCGGCAAGCTGGTGCGGGACGACGACGGCGGACGGATCGAGCTGGACGTCGACGGTGAGCTGACCGCCGTACCGCAGCTGGTCGGCCGACGCCGCCCGGCGGTGGTCCTGCTCAACGACGACGACCTGTCGTACGCCAAGGTCCGCCTGGACGAGCAGTCGCTGGCGTTCGTGACCGAGCACCTGGGCGACTTCACGGCGTCGCTGCCGCGAGCGCTGTGCTGGGCGTCGGCGTGGGACATGACGCGCGACGCCGAGCTCCCCACGCGCGACTATCTCTCCCTGGTCCTGTCGGGCATCGCCAAGGAGTCCGACATCGGCGTCGTGCAGTCGCTGCAGCGGCAGGTGAAGCTGGCGATCGAGCTGTACGCCGACCCGTCCGCCCGCGAGGCGCTGCTCACCCGGTGGACCGACGCCACGCTGGCACACCTGCGGGCGGCCCAGCCGGGCAGCGACCACCAGCTGGCATGGGCGAGGGCGTTCGCGGCGACCGCGCGGACGCCGGAGCAGCTGGACCTGCTGGAGGCGCTGCTGGACGGTTCGCAGACGATCGAGGGCCTGGTCGTGGACACGGAGCTGCGCTGGGCGTTCGTCGAGCGGCTGGCCGCGGTGGGCCGCTTCGACGAGGCGGAGATCGCGGGCGAGTACGAGCGGGACAAGACGGCAGCGGGTGAGCGGCACGCGGCGACCGCGCGGGCCGCGCGTCCGACGCCGGAGGCCAAGGCGGAGGCCTGGGCCGCGGTCGTGGACTCCGACAAGCTGCCGAACGCCGTGCAGGAAGCTGTCATCAGCGGTTTCGTCCAGACCGACCAGCGTGAGCTGCTCGCCCCGTACACCGACAAGTACTTCGAGTCGGTCAAGGGCGTGTGGGAGTCCCGCTCGCACGAGATCGCCCAGCAGATCGCGGTCGGCCTGTACCCGGCGATCCAGGTGTCGGAGGAGACCCTGCGCAAGACGGATGCCTGGCTGTCCTCCGCCGAGCCGAACGCGGCCCTGCGCCGGCTCGTCTCGGAGTCGCGAGCGGGCATCGAGCGTGCGCTGAAGGCCCAGGCGGCGGACGCGGCGGCCGCGTAGCCGATGCGAGGGGGCGGGTGACCGGGCCGGTCACCCGCCCCCTTCGCATACCCGGCGGCGAGGTCGATCATGGCAGAGCGCTCAGCGTCCGAGTGTGGCGGTCAGGGCCGTCTCCACGGCTGTGACGTCCGCGTTGTCCGCCGCCCAGGCCACGTAGCCGTCGGGGCGGACCAGGACGGTCGTACGCCGGTCGCCTGCCCAGCTCTCCACGGTCAGGCGGTTCGTGCGGTCGCCGGACTCCTCGTAGGACCCGGCGGGGGTGATGAGGACGAAGCGGCCGCCGCGGAGGGCCTCGTAGAGGCGGCCGCTCTTGAGGGCGACGTCCGGGATGCGGGTGCCGGTCAGGCTGTGGGAGCCGCGGGGAGCCGCGTACTTGTAGCCGATGCCGGAGATCTGGGCCAGGGCCTTGCGCTGGGCGGGGCGGGCCAGGTTGACGAAGGCTGAGACGAGAGTGCGTGCTGCGCGCAGTACGGGGCTCTGTGCGCGGGCCAGCCGGACCAGCCCGCCGCTGCTGCGCAGCACCGCCTTGCCGACCGGGTGGCGCTCAGCCTCGTACGTGTCCAGGAGGCCCTCCGGCGCCCAGCCCTGGACGGCCGCGGCGAGCTTCCAGCCGAGGTTGGCCGCGTCCTGCAGGCCGGTGTTCATGCCCTGACCGCCGGCCGGGGAGTGGATGTGCGCGGCGTCTCCGGCGAGGAAGACCCGGCCGACCCGGTACTTCGGCGCCTGGCGCTCGTCGCTGTGGAAGCGGGACAGCCAGCGGGCGTCGTGCATGCCGTAGTCGGTGCCCAGGGCGCGGCGGGTGATCTCCTTGACCTCGTCGAGGTCGAGCGGGGCGTCGTCGGACACCTCGTGGCGACGGTTCCAGCCCATGACGCGGTACCAGCCGTCGCCGAAGGAGGCGATCATCGCGAAGGCGTCGCCCGCGCCGTTGACGGTGAGCACGCCCTCGGGCTGCTGGGCGAGCCGGACGTCCGCCAGGATCAGGGACCTGATGACGGAGACGCCGGGGAACGGCAGGCCGATCGCCTCCCGTACGGCGCTGCGGTGGCCGTCCGCGCCGACGACGTACGCCGCGCGGTGGGTCACGACCGTCCCGTCCGAGCCGCGTACGTCGATGTCGACGCCGGTGTCGTCCTGCCGCAGCCCCACGACCTCGCTCTCGTGGGCGAAGTCGACCCCGAGCTCGCGGGCCCGCCGCTCCAGCAGCCGCTCGACCTCGTACTGCGGGGTGATGAGCAGGAACGGGAAGCGGGACGGCAGCGTGCCCAGGTCGAGGGCCAGGCGGCGGAAGAGTCGCAGTTCGGTGATGGTGGCGCCGGTGTCGATCAGCGGGTCGGCGAGGCCGCGGGCGTCGAGCTGCTCCAGGGTGCGGGCGTGCACGCCGAAGGCGCGGGAGAGGTTGCTGATCTTGTGGGGGCGCCTTTCGAGGAGGGTGACGGGGACGCCGGCGGCGGCGAGGTCACCGGCCAGGAGCAGGCCGGTGGGGCCGGCGCCGACGACGATGACGGAGCGGGGGGTGCTGGTGCCGAGGTTGCCGTTCATCTTGACCTCCTGGGTGCCAACGCTTGTTGGTCAACGTCTGTTGGTCAACGCTTGTTGGCAACAGTAGGGCGCGGCGCCGGGTGATGTCAACGCTTGTTGGCCTACGAACGTTGGCCTACATTTGTTGGCATGAACGACAGCGACTCCAAGCCCGCCTCCCGCCGCTCCGACGCAACCCGCACCGCCATCCTCGACGCCGCCCGCGAGCGCTTCGCCGCCGACGGATACGAGCGGGCCACCATCCGGGCCATCGCCAGGGACGCAAACATCGACCCGTCGATGGTGATGCGCTACTACGGCAACAAGGAGGGCCTCTTCGCCGCGGCCGTCGCCATCGATCTCCAGATGCCCGACCTCGGCGCGTTCCCCCGCCACGACGTCGGCCGCGCTCTCGTGACGCACTTCCTCGACATGTGGGAGGAGAACGAGGTGCTGACGGCCCTGCTCCGGGTCGGGGTGACCAACCAGGCCGGGGCCGAGCGGATGCAGGGCATCTTCCGGGACCAGTTGCTGCCGGCCGCGCGCCATGTCTGCCCCGACCCGGAACAAGTACCGACCCGGGCCGCACTCTGCGCGACGCAGGTGCTCGGGCTGGCGCTCACCCGCTACGTCCTGCGGCTTCCGCCGGTCGTGGCGCTGGTTCGCGAGGAGATCGTGGCCTGGCTGGCACCGACGCTCCAGCGCTACCTCACCGCACCGAGCCCGTGAGCCCCTGAGTCCCGCCCACGGAAACATGCCGAGGGCGCCGTCCCCGTCGGCGTACAGCGCTGTGCGCGTGCGTACGACGACGGGAACGGCGCCCTCGGGAGGTGCGCGGCGGGCTCGTGGAGCCCTGCGTCAGGCCTTCGAGCCGGCCTTGGTCGTGATGTTGGTGCTGGTCGTGTCCTTCTGCTTGTGCGACTTGTCCAGGACCATCACCAGCCCGGCGATGACCGCGAACAGCACGATCGGGGCAATGACGAACAGACCCAGCGTCTCGATGACGCTCAGTCCCGTGCCGGGGTCGTCACCGTCGTCCGGGGTGAGGGCGAGCGCGGGGGACGACATCAGCAGCATCATCAGCGTCGTACCGGCGGCCAGGGCGCCGGCGCGCAGGGCGTTCTTCTTGTCCACGGTGCCAAAGTATCCAACGCCTGGCGGGGGCGCGCGGCCGGGGTGCCGTAGGAGGTGCCGGGGGCGGTGACTCAGCCCGGCGTCTCAGGAGTCACCGGCTCGCAGCACCTCGACCAACGCATGCAGCCTCGCCGACCCCGCCAGCTCCTCCAGCGTCACCGGCCGCCCCTCCACGTCCGCCACCGGCAGCCGCCAGTTCGGGTACTCGTCCCACGTCCCGGGAAGGTTCTGCGGACGCCGGTCACCGACCCCGTCCGGCAGCCATACGCCGATCATCCGGGCGGGGGTGCGCAGCAGGAAGCGGTGGACGGCCTGGACCTCGGCCTCCTCCTCCGACGTGACCAGACCGCCGCCCGTACCCCGCAGCAGGCCGAGCCGGGTGAGCAGGGCCAGCCATTCGCCGGTGTCGGCGGCGGCTTCGGCGCGCTCCATGTCGAGGGGGCGGGTGAGCAGGCCGAGGCGGTCGCGGAGTTCGACGTGTTCGCCGGTGAGACGGGCCGCGGTGGGCGGCAGGTCGTGGGTGGTGGCGGTGGCGAGGCAGTCGGCGCGCCAGCGCTCGGGGGGCAGTGGCCGGCCGTCGCCGTCCCAGTCGCGTTCGAACCAGAGCACCGATGTGCCGAGCACCCCGCGGTCGCGCAGTGTCTCCCGTACGCCGGGCTCGACGGTCCCCAGGTCCTCGCCGATGACCAGCGCCCCGGCCCGTGAGGCCTCCAGCACCAGTACGGCGAGCATGGCCTCGGCGTCGTAGCGGACGTACGTCCCTTCCGTGGGCGGCAGTCCGCGCGGCACCCACCACAGCCGGAACAGGCCCATGACGTGGTCGATGCGCAGCGCGCCGGCGTACCGGAACAGGCCCCGGAGCAGGCCCCGGAAGGGTGCGTAGCCCGCGGCGGCGAGCCGGTCCGGGCGCCAGGGCGGCAGGCCCCAGTCCTGGCCGCGGGCGTTGAAGGCGTCCGGCGGGGCGCCCACGGACATCCCGGCGGCGAAGTACTGCTGCTGCGCCCAGGCGTCGGCGCCCCCGGGGTGCACGCCGACCGCGAGGTCGTGCACGATCCCGACCGGCATGCCCGCCTCGCGCGCGGTGCGCTGGGCGGCGGTCAGCTGGGTGTCGGTGAGCCAGGCGAGGCGCGAGAAGAAGTCGACGCGGTCCATCAACTCGCCGCGGGCGCGGGCGGTTTCCGTCGAGCGCGGGTCGCGCAGGCCGGCGGGCCACCGGTGCCAGTCCGGACCGTGCACCTCGGCCAGGGCGCACCAGGTGGCGTGGTCCTCCAGGGCCTGGCCCTGCTCGGCGAGGTAGTCGCAGTAGGCGGCGCGTCTGCCGGGCCCGAGGGGCACGTCGTGAAGGAGCTCCAGCGCCTCCCGTTTCAGCTCCCACACCGCGTCACGGTCGATCAACGCGCCTTTCTCCAGCACCGTTTCCCGCAGCCGTTCGGCCCGCTCGGTCAGGGCCCGCACGCGCTCGCGGTCCCCGATGTACGCGAACTCGGGGACGTCCTCGACGCGCAGGTGCACGGGGTCGGGGAAGCGGCGGGAGGAGGGGCGGTAGGGGGAAGGATCGGTGGGGGCGCCGGGGACGGCCGCGTGTAACGGGTTGACCTGGACGAATCCGGCGCCGAGGGCGCGGCCGGCCCAGGCGGCGAGTTCCGCGAGATCACCGGCGTCGCCCATCCCCCACGAGCGGTGCGACAGGAGGGAGTAGAGCTGGACGAGGAGTCCGTACGAGCGTCCGGTGGGCGTGGGCAGGCGGGTCGGGGCGGCCACAAGGTGGGCGTGGGCGGTGCGGCCGGCGGGGGCGGTGGCGGTCAGCCGGTGGACGCCGGGCGGGAGTTGCTCGGCGGCGGCGCGGGTCTCGCCCTGCTCGGTCTCGATCCGCAGCCGGGTGCCCGCGGGCAGCGTCGCGAGGACGTCCGGCGCGGCGGTGCCCCAGCACACCACCGTCGGCGGCAGCAGCCGCTCGTCCAGTTCCCGGCGCCGGGCGGCGAGCGCGGTGCGCACGGCCTCGGGGGTGCCGGCGTCGACGCCGAGCGCGGCCAGGGTGCGGACGATCGCGGCGGCCGAGGCGGTGACCGTGCGGTCCGGGGAGGGACTGTAGGAGGTGGCGACGCCATGCAGCTCAGCGAGCCGGCACAGGTCTTCGCCGGGGGGCTCGGCCGGGCGGGATGCGGTCATCTACGGCCTCGTGGAGTCGGCGTCCAGGGCGGCGAGCGGCGGCTCGCTGGTGAGGGGCTCGGCGTCGGGCAGCGGGGGCTCGCTGGTCAGGGGGGCCTGGGCGCAGGCTCCTTCCGCGCTGAACATGCACAGATGGAGGTCCTCGGGGTGGGCGGAGAGGTCCGCCGGGCGTTTGGAGCGTTCGGACAGGGCCGAGAGCAGCAGGTGTGCGGATGCGGCCACGGTGGCCTCCTTGTTCGGTAACGGGTTCATCGCAGCCCTACCCAGCGAACGCGAAGCCAGACACCCCACAACCGACAATGCCCTTCTCGTCACATTCGTGCGTTCCGGTGGCGAGCTGAGCCTGCTCAGCCCGCCACGGATTTTTTCAGCGCCAACTATTCACTCAGTACATGTACTCAGTACATAATGATCTCCATGAGCACCCGCCACATCCTGCTCGGACTGCTCGCCAGGGGTCCCAGCCACGGCTACGACCTGAAACGACGGCACGACGAGCGCTTCCCGCAGGCCCGTCCACTGGCCTACGGGCAGGTGTACACGACCCTGCAGCGTCTGGTCCGCGACGGTCTCGCGGAGATCGACAGCACCGACTCGGACGGCGGCCCCGAGCGCACCATGTACCGCTCGACAGCCGACGGAGAGCGCGAACTGGCCCACTGGGCTGGGGAGGTCACCCCGCCCGCGCCGTTCGTGACGAACGAGATCTTCGCCAAGGTCGTCGTCTCGATCCTGTCCGGCGGCGACCCGGCGGCCTATCTGCACGCCCAGCGCACCGCCCACATGGAGCGCATGCGGCAGCTCACGGCGGTCAAGACCGGCCCGGGCGCCGACCTCGCGACCGTTCTCTCGGCGGACTACGCCCTCAACCACCTCGACGCCGACCTCCGTTGGATGACCACCACGGCGGCCCGGCTCACCACCCTGACCGCGGAGGTCGACTCAGCATGAGCAACCCAGTGCCGCTGCTCGCGGCCCGTGACCTCACCAAGGCACACGGCAGGACCGAGGCCCTGCGCGGTATCTCGGTCGAACTGCAGGCCGGCGAGATACTCGCCGTCACCGGCGCCAGCGGCAGCGGGAAGTCGACGCTGCTGCACTGCCTCGCCGGGATCGTCCGGCCCGACGGTGGCTCGGTGTCCTACGGCGAGGAGCGCATCGACCGACTTCCGGAGCGGCGGCTCAGCGAGCTCAGGCGCACCGAGTTCGGTGTGGTGTTCCAGTTCGGGCAGCTGATCCCCGAGCTGACGGCCCTGGACAACGTGGCGCTGCCGCTGATGCTGGGCGGCGCCGGCCGCAGACAGGCTCAGGAGCGGGCGGGCGAGTGGCTGGAGCGGTTCGGGGTGCGCGGGCAGGGCGCGCTGCGGCCGGGCGAGATGAGCGGCGGGCAGGCGCAGCGGGCCTCGCTGGCCCGCGCACTGGTCACCGGGCCGAAGGTCGTCTTCGCGGACGAGCCGACGGGCGCGCTGGACTCGCTGGCGAGCGAGCAGGTGATGACGGCCCTGGTGCACACGGCCCGCGAGTCCGGCACGTCGGTGCTGCTGATCACGCACGATGCGCAGGTGGCTGCGTACGCGGACCGCGAGGTGACGCTGAGCGACGGGACCGTGGCTCGCGCGGAGGTGGCCGCATGAGGGCCGAGATCCGGCTGGCCGGGCTGCTGACCCGTGGCTCCGACCGGCGCGAGTGGTGGCGGATCACGCTGACGGCGTTCGGCGCGCTGCTTGCGACCGGGTTCGCGCTGGCGGCGGTGACGCTGGCCGCGCTGCGCGGCCACCATCGGGTGCCGTTCGCGAACGGGCTGCTGGACAACCAGGGCGAGCGTGGGGGTGTGGTCGTCGCGCTGCTGCTTCTGCTGATCCCGGTGTTCGGGTTCCTCGGCCAGTGCGCCCGGATCGGCGCGGTCCACCGGGACCGGCGGCTGGCCGGGCTGCGGCTGGCCGGCGCCTCGCCGTGGCAGGTGCGGCGGATCGCGGCCACCGAGGCGGGGTTGGCCTGCCTGGTGGGCTCGGCGGTCGGGACGGTGTTCTCGGTGCTGCTTCTGCTGGTGGCGTGGGAGGTGCCGAGCGGCTACGCGTGGGCCGGGATCGCGGTGGTGGCGGTGGCCGTGCCGGTGATCGGTGCCCTGGTGAGCGTGCTGGCGCTGCGCCAGGTGGTGGCCTCGCCGCTGGGCCGGGTGCGCCGGGTGCGACCGCAGTCCCGTCCGGGGTTGATGTTCCTGCTGGCGGTACTGCTGTTCGCGGGAGTGGCGCTCGGGTCGTACGCCGCCGTGTCCGACTCGGGCAACCGGTCCACCCCCTCCGGGCCCCTGCTGGTCTTCGCCCTGCTGATCGTGACGGGGACGGCCGCACTGTGGCTGGTCGGCGCCACCGCCCGGCTGACCGGACGGCTGCTCGTGTCGCGCACCGACCGCCCGGCGGTGCTGATCGCGGCGGAACGGCTGCGCGACGACCCGTGGGCGGCCGCCCGTACGCATGCGGCGGTGCTGCTGGTGACGATGGTGGGGACGGCCTTCGTGGGGATCCGGCAGGTGCTGCTGGAGGTGCTGCACTCGGACAAGCGGCTGTCCGAGGACGCCTCCTTCTACACCACCGGCCTCGACCTGACGGCCGCCGCCATCGCCGTGGCCCTCGCGATCACGCTCTCCTCGCTCGCCGTCGGCACGGCCGAGTCCCTGGCCACCCGCCGCCGGGGCCTGGCCGCGCAGGCCGCCGCCGGGGTGCCG
Organism: Streptomyces sp. NPDC127197; assembly: GCF_042672405.1. Classification (NCBI taxonomy): domain Bacteria; kingdom Bacillati; phylum Actinomycetota; class Actinomycetes; order Kitasatosporales; family Streptomycetaceae; genus Streptomyces; species Streptomyces sp. NPDC127197. The sequence goes on from NZ_JBHXVG010000013.1 coordinate 191,027, forward strand.
CAGGCGGTGCTCGGCCGGGCGCTGCTGCTGGAGACCGCGCTGCCGCTGGCACCGGCGGTGCTCCTCGCGGGCACCGGAGGCATGGCGATCGGCACCGGGTACGCCCGCTTCGCCGACGGGGGCGGCTGGTCGACGCCGTGGGCCGCGCTGCTGGTGCCGGCGGGCGTGTACGCCGCCTGCCTGTTGGCGGCGGTCACCTCCCTGCCGCTGCTACGGCGGTCGGTGCAGCCGGGGGAGCTTCGGTACGCGTAGGACAGGCCACGCCTACGGGACCGGGGTGCACAGGGGGCTCCCCGGTCCCGTAGGCAGGCCCGCTGCCGGGACATGCAAAAGCCCGGATCGTCAGGCAGAGATGCCGTCGATCCGGGCCAAGGCGTCGTCCGCGCCGTACGGCTGCAAGTACGGCAGCCAGCGCGGATCCCTATGGCCGGTCCCGATGATGCGCCAGGCCAGGCCGGTGGGCGGGGCGGGTTTGTGCCGCAGTCGCCAGCCGATCTCGCCGAGATGGCGGTCGGCCTTCACGTGGTTGCAGCGACGGCAGGACGCAACCACGTTGTCCCAGACGTGCTTGCCCCCGCGCGAGCGCGGGATGACGTGGTCGACGCTGGTTGCGACGCCACCGCAGTACATGCACCGGCCCCCGTCGCGCGCGAACAGCGCTCGACGGGTCAACGGAACGGGTCCCCGATAGGGGACCCGGACGAATCGCTTGAGCCGGACCACGCTGGGTGCGGGGACTGTGACGGTTGCGCTGTGCATAAAGGCGCCGGACTCCTCGAGGCATACGGCCTTGTTCTCGAGGACGAGGACGAGCGCGCGGCGGAGCGGTACGACGCCGAGCGGCTCGTACGACGCGTTGAGGACCAGGACGTGCGGCACGGATGCCTCCTTGTACGCCGGCGGCGCGTGGCTCGCGCCGGGACGATCTGCAGTCAGTCTCCCCTCATGCCTGGTGAAAGCGCCACCATGTCCCGGTAACGGGCTGAGAGTGTTTTCGACCACATCCGATTCCTCCCCCGGATCACCACCACTTCATTCCCCCCTTGGTGTCACTGCTCGTCCCACCTGGTGTTCGTCTGATCTGTTCATCCCCACGGGGACGCCGCCTCTCCCTCGAACACCGCAACAATCCCCACACGATGCCCCGATAGTGTGGTGAATCCGCCTGCCCGGTGACCTTTCCGTGACCTTGAACACCTTGACGACCTTGTGACCGCCGTACCGGGGGCGGACCGCTGCACCTGGAGGTACCTGCCGTGTCGCCCTTCTCGGTCCTACTGGCCGCCGGTTCGTCGCCGTCGCCGTCCCCGTCGGAGACGGCCCCGTCGGTCCCCTCCCTCCAGGACGCCCAGGAGAGCGCCACGAACGCCGCCGGCTGGGTGGAGGAGAACTGGTCGACCTGGCTCGCGATCGGCCTCAGGGTGCTGCTGATCGTGGTGATCGCGACGGTGCTGCGGGTGGCGGTGCGGCGGGCGATCACCAAGCTGATAGACCGCATGAACCGCACCGCGCAGGCGGTGGACGGCACGGCGATCGGCGGTCTGCTGGTGAACGTCGAGCGCCGCCGCCAGCGCTCCCAGGCGATCGGCTCGGTGCTGCGCTCGGTGGCGAGCTTCCTGATCCTCGGCACCGCGGGCCTGATGATCCTGTCCACCTTCGAGATCAACCTGGCGCCGCTGCTGGCGTCCGCGGGTGTCGCGGGCGTGGCGATCGGTTTCGGCGCGCGCAACCTCGTCACGGACTTCCTGTCCGGCGTGTTCATGATCCTGGAGGACCAGTACGGCGTCGGCGACTCCATCGACGTGGGCGTCGCCTCGGGCGAGGTCATCGAGGTCGGCCTGCGCGTGACCAAGCTGCGCGGCGACAACGGGGAGATCTGGTACGTCCGCAACGGCGAGGTCAAGCGCGTCGGCAACCTCTCCCAGGGCTGGGCCACGGCCGGCGTCGACGTCACGGTCCGCCCCTCGGAGGACCTCGACCACGTCAAGGCCGTGCTCACCGAGGTCGGCGAGGCGATGAGCAAGGAGGACCCCTGGAACGAGATGCTGTGGGGCCCGGTCGAGATCCTGGGTCTGGACAGCGTCCTGCTCGACTCGATGGTCGTCCGTGTCTCCGCCAGGACCATGCCTGGCAAGTCCCTCACCGTCGAACGCGAGCTGCGCTGGCGCATCAAGCGCCGCTTCGACCGCGAGGGCATCCGCATCGTCGGCGGTCTGCCGCTGCAGCAGGAGGCGGAGGCGGACAGCGACCCGACGGCGGGCATGGCCGCTCCGTCGGCCTACGCCAACACGACGTCCCCGCAGGCCCAGGCGGCCACGCCGCTGACGCCGCCGAGCGTGACGAAGTAACGGAACGGTTCAGCACACTCGTTCGAGTGAACGGTCGGGCATCCGGCGCCGGGTGGGCGTCGGGTGCCCGATCGTTCTGTCGGGGCACCCGACGCGGGCTTAGCCTGGCATCAGCGTGACGAGGAGAACCAGCGATGATCGCCGAACCCATCACGGAGCCGGTCATGACGCAGCAGGACCCCATCGACCTGTTGATCGCGTTCGAAGAGGCGGCACCCCTGCCGATTCGAGCCGAGTACATCGAGGAGACGGGCATCGTGCCGCCTCAGCCGGACGAAGAGCACAGCGACGGCGTCGCGCAGCTGTTTCTCCAGTTCAACAACGCCGGCTTCCACCTGGCAGGCTTCGGCATGGGATTCCGGGCCGCCCACCTGGACGGACGGACGCGGGCTCTGGTGGTACCCGACTTCTATGTCCGCCGCCGCAAGGCGACCGAACTCGACGAGGCCTACTGCAAGACTCACAAGGGCTGGTACCCCATCGACATGCTTGCCGTGGTCGGCGAGGTGACCTCCACCAACCACGAAACGGACAGCGGCCCCAAACTGCGCCTCTACGCGAGCGCGGGAATCCCCGTCTACGTCCTGATCCATCGCCGGGAGAAGAAGGCCTACTGCTACTCCGACCCGTTGACCACGAACGCCGACCCCGCCCAGGCTCGCTACAGGGTCCAGACGAAGACCGTTCTGGGGCACCCGCTGCCCCTTCCTGCCCCCTACCCGGCGCTGGACACCACACCCTTCGTCGACAACTGACCGGCGCCTCCCTCCCGCCCTCGCAGGCAACGACTCTGTTGCCGCGGGGGCGTTCGCTCTTGACGCCCCGTTCCGAGTGAAGGGTTCACACCGTATGAAACTCACCGTCATAGGCGGCGGCTCCACCTACACCCCCGAACTCGTCGACGGCTTCGCCCGGCTCAGGGACACCCTGCCCGTCGAGGAACTGGTCCTCGTCGACCCGGCGACGGACCGCCTGGACCTGGTGGGCGGCCTGGCCCGCCGCATCTTCGCCCGCCAGGGGCACGACGGGCAGGTTGTCACCACCTCCGACCTGGACGCCGGAGTCGAAGGCGCCGACGCGGTCCTGCTCCAGCTCCGCGTCGGCGGCCAGGCGGCCCGCGAGCAGGACGAGACCTGGCCTCTTCAGTGCGGCTGCGTCGGCCAGGAGACGACCGGCGCGGGCGGCCTGGCCAAGGCCCTGCGCACGGTTCCGGTCGTTCTCGACATCGCCGAACGGGTGCGTCGTACCAACCCCGAGGCCTGGATCATCGACTTCACCAACCCCGTCGGCATCGTCACCCGTGCCCTGCTCCAGGCCGGTCACAAGGCGGTGGGGCTGTGCAATGTGGCGATCGGCCTCCAGCGGAAGTTCGCCGCACTGCTGGGCGTCGCCCCGGCCGACGTCCACCTCGACCACGTGGGCCTCAACCACCTCACCTGGGAAACGGGCGTACGCGTGGACGGCGAGAACGTCCTGCCCGAGCTGCTCCGCGAGCACGGCGACGCGATCGCCGCGGACCTCCGGCTGCCGCGCGCCCTGCTGGACCGCCTGGGCGTGGTCCCCTCGTACTACCTGCGCTACTACTACGCGCACGATGAGGTCGTACGGGAGCTGCGCACCAAGCCGTCGCGTGCCGCCGAAGTGGCCGCGATGGAACGGGAGTTGCTGACGATGTACGGCGATCCCACGCTCGAGGAGAAGCCGGCGCTGCTGGCCAGGCGGGGCGGCGCCCACTACTCCGAGGCGGCGGTGGACCTGGCGGCGGCGCTGCTGAGCGGCGCGGGAAGCCCGTACCAGGTGGTGAACACCCTCAACCGGGGCACCCTGCCCTTCCTGCCGGACGACGCGGTGATCGAGGTGCAGGCGGCGGTGGGGGCCGAGGGCGGGCCGGCTCCGCTGCCCGTCGCCACCGTGGACCCCCTGTACGCGGGCCTGATGGCCGGCGTGACGACGTACGAGGACCTGGCGCTGGAGGCGGCCCTGCGCGGCGGCCGCGACCGGGTCTTCCGGGCGCTGCTCGCGCATCCCCTCATCGGCCAGTACGAGTACGCCGACACCCTCACCGACCAGCTGATCGCACACAACCGGGAGCACCTCGCGTGGGCCTGACCGCAGCCGTCCTCGCCGTGGACGCGGGCAACAGCAAGACGGACGTCGCGGTCGTGGCGGCCGACGGAACCGTGCTCGCCGAGGCCCGCGGCGGCGGTTTCCGGCCGCCGGCCGTGGGTGTCGAGGCGGCGACGGACGTCCTCGCCGAGGCGGTGGAACGTGCCTGGGCCATGGCCGGAGTCACCTCCGTCACGCACGTCTCCGCCTGTCTCGCCAATGCCGACTTCCCCGTCGAGGAGGAGCGGCTGACGGCCGCGCTGCACACGCGCGCGTGGGGTACGACCGTCGAGGTGCGCAACGACACGTTCGCGATCCTGCGGGCCGGTGTCACCGAGCCGCGCGGGGTGGCCGTCGTGTGCGGCGCGGGCATCAACTGCGTGGGCATGCGCCCCGACGGCCGCACCGCCCGTTTCCCGGCTGTCGGGCGTATTTCCGGTGACTGGGGCGGGGGTTGGGGACTTGCCGAGGAGGCGCTCTTCCACGCGGCCCGCGCGGAGGACGAGCGCGGCGGCCCCACCGAGCTGGCCCGGACCCTGCCCGCGCACTTCGGGCTGGACTCCATGTACGCACTGATCGAGGCACTGCACCTGGAGCGACTGGAGCCCGCGCGGCGCCACGAACTGACGCCGGTTCTGTTCGCCACGGCTGCCGACGGCGACCCGGTCGCCCGTGCGATCGTCGACCGGCTCGCCGACGAGGTCGTGACCATGGCGACGGTGGCGCTGACCCGGCTGGACCTGCTGACCGAGGAAACCCCGGTGCTGCTCGGCGGCAGCGTCCTCGCCGCCCGGCACGCCCGACTCGACGACCGCATCCGGGACTTGCTGGGTGCCCGGGCGCCGAAGGCCGTCCCCCGCACGGTGACGGCGAGCCCGGTGCTGGGGGCGGCCCTGCTGGGGCTGGACCGGATCGGCGCGGGAGCGCAGGTGCAGGCGCGGCTGCGGGCGCACTTCGAGGGCTGACCGCCGGATCGGTGGAACCGAACCGATTCCACCGGCGTATTCATGGGCAGGGGGTGGTGCGGGGCGCTCCGCGGTGCGCCGAAATGCGTTTCACCGCACTGCGATCCGATCAAGATCGGGGCAAGGCCGGTGCGGATGTCGGTCCCGGCAGCGATACTGGCGGCGACGGATGACCATGGGGGAGGTCAAGAGTGACACAACCGCCGAAAAGCAGCACGGCACCACCGGGGCCGGACCCGGCGTCGGGCTCCGGCCTGCCCACGATGCCGGGCATCCCGCCGCAGCCCACCTCCCCGGGGTCCCCCGCATCCCCGGCACCCGCCGGGGAGCCGCCCCGCCGCACCGCGTTCGCCGAGGGCGTGGACCGGGTGCGCGCCGCCGCGACCACCGAGCCGGGCCGGCTGCGCATCATCGGCGCCGTCCTGGCCCTGCTGGTCGTCTCCTTCGGCGCGGTGACGGCCTGGCAGGCCACCGCCCGGGCGTCCGCCGCCGACGACGTCCTGCACAAGAGCCAGCCCCTCAGCTCGGCCGCGGCCGACATCTACCGCTCCCTCGCCGACGCCAACACCGCCGCGTCCAGCGGCTTCCTGGCGGGCGGTCAGGAGACGAAGACCTCCCGCGACCGCTACGAGAGGGGCATCCGCACGGCGGCGGCCAAGCTCGTCACGGCCGCCAACAACTCCGACCCCGGCTCCCCGTCCGCCGCGACGATCGCCGAACTCAACCGGCTCCTGCCGCAGTACAAGGGCCTCATCGAACGCGCCCGCGCCAACAACCGCCAGGGCTACCCGCTCGGCGGCGCCTACCTGCGCTACGCGAACGACACGATGCAGAACGAGATGCTCCCGGCGGCCGAGGACCTCTACAAGTCGGAGAACCAGCGGCTGCGCGGCGACTACGCGGACGCCACGCCCTACCCGTGGGCGGCCATCGCCCTCGGCGTCGTCGCCCTGGCGGCCCTCGCCTGGGCGCAGCACCGCAACTACCGGCGCACGAACCGGGTCCTGAACCACGGCCTGGTCGCCGCCGGCGCCGCCACCACCGTGGTCCTGCTCTGGCTCGTCGTCGGCCACAGCGTCGCCCGCGCCGGCCTCAACGACTCCTACGACCACGGCGTCCGCTCGCTGAACGTCCTGCACGACGCCCGCATCGCCTCCCTCAAGGCGCGTGGCAACGAGAACCTCACCCTGGTCAGCCGGGGTGCGGAGACGGTCGAGGTCAAGCCGGGCGAGTTCCAGGACAAGTTCGACGTCGCCTACAAGGAGTCGATGCAGGACCTGGCCGACGGCCTCACCGCGGCGCAGTCCCTCGCCGACGACGGGGCCGGCGAGCAGCCTGTGCGGTCCGCCGTCGGCAACATGGACGAATGGCAGGACCGCCACCAGCAGGCCCGTGCCGCCGACGACGCGGGCGACTACCAGGCGGCGCTGAACAAGGTCATCGGCGCGAAGAGCGACAAACCCACGGGCGAGTGCTTCGACAACGTCGACAAGAACCTCGACACCGCCCTGAAGCACGAACAGCGTGAGTTCCAGCAGGCCGCGGGCGACGGCCTGGACGCGATGACCGGCCTGTCGGCCGGCGCGGCCGTCCTTGCGGTGCTGGGCGCGGCCGGCGCGGTGCTCGGCATCGGCCGCAGGCTTTCGGAGTACCGGTGAAAGGGGGCGTGACGATGCATGCACGACGTTTGCGGGCCAGCCTGAAGGGCTGGGGCGGCGTGGGCGCGATGGCCGTCGTCTGCGCCCTCGCCGTGGCCTTCGCGCTGCTGCTGCCGCACACCCGGCCGGCCGGCGACGGCAGCACGGGCGTCGGTGGCCAGGGCGTGGCCGACGGGTCGCACGCGAAGGCCGAGGAGTGCAAGAACCCCGAGGACCAGAGCCTGTCCCCGTCGACGGCCGAGGGCGCGTCGACCGCGACGATCAAGAAACGCGGCTATGTCTCGGTGGGCGTCGACCAGAACAGTTACCGCTGGGGCTACCGCAACCCGAACAGCACGGCGAAGGACGTCGAGCTGGAGGGCTTCGACATCGACCTCGCCCGCCGGATCGCCGAGGACCTGCTGGGCGATGCGGACAAGATCCGGTTCAAGGCCATCCCCACCAACCAGCGCATCCCCGCGATCCAGAGCGGTCAGGTCGACATGGTGGTGCGCACGATGACCATCAACTGCGACCGGCTGGAACAAGTGGCCTTCTCCGCCCCGTACTTCCTGACCGGCCAGCAGGTCCTCGCGCCCACCTCCTCGACGATCGAGGGCTACGACGAGACCCTCGCCGACAAGAAGATCTGCTCGGCGAAGGGCTCCACGGCGTACGACAAACTGGACGCGGACAGGAAGGCCGGCCGGCTGCCCGCCTCCACCGACATCTCCATCACCGTTCCCAACCAGCTCGACTGCCTGGTCCGGCTCCAGCTCGGCCAGGTCGACGCGGTGGTGACGGACGGCGCGCTCGCCGCGAGCCAGGCCGCGCAGGATCCCACGGTGGAACTGAAGGGCGACCGCTTCACCACGGAGTACTACGGCGTGGCGATGAAGAAGGACGCCGACGATCTGGTACGCCGGGTCAACCGAATACTGGAGGACTACCGCGAGGACGGCGGCTGGAAGCGGTCGTACGGCACATGGCTGTCGGCCACGCTGGGCAGTGACTCGGAGTCGGCGACTCCGCCCCGGCCCACATACGCATGACCGGCCGTCGGCAGACGGCCGGATGAAGGACGGCCGACGACACACACCGGCACGGAACACACCAGCAACGAGAGGTGATCGATGGGCGTCGCGGGAGCCTCCGGTCCGGTAATGGACCGGGACGAGGTGGACCGTGCGCTGGCGCGGCTCGGCGCGGAACACGAGGCGATCGAGACCTCGCTCCTCGCCCTGCAGGACCACGCGGGCCGCCGACTCCTCGAGGGCGCCGAGCTCACCGGCACGACCAAGGAGCGCTGGGCGGCCGCGGAGGCGTCGATCACGCTGCTGTGGGCGTACTTCGACGCGTACACGAGCGCGTTGCGCTCCGCCCGCGAGATCCGCGCCCGCCGCCGCTGGTCCAGCCGCGAGGACCTGCTGGAGCTGACCGAGCTGCTGCGCGGCGACTCCGTCACGGTCGCCGGCAGCGCCGCGGCGACGGCGAACGCGCCCACACTGCACGGCACGGGCAAGCTCAGCCAGCAGTTCTCGCTGGCCGGGCTGGTGGACCGGATGAACGAGCTGTACGCGATGTCGCTGGACATGGTCGTCGCCGCCGACTCGGTGTGGTCCGCGCTGCCTGCACGGATCGATTTACTGGCCGCCGAGCTCCAGCGCACCCGCAGGCTCGCGCACTCCGTCGGCGTGCGCCCCGGTGAGCACCCGGCGGGCGACGACCTGGAGCGCATCACGCGCACGCTGACGAAGCTGCGCGAAGAAGTGGTCTCCGACCCGCTGGCGTTCTGGCTGCCCGCCGAGGGCAGTTCGGCACCGGGCGGCGGCCGACCGGACACCACGGTGTACGACCGTGAGGCGCGCGCCCTGGAGGAGGTGCGCCGGGAGATCGACGCCGTACTGACGGTCCGCCAGGATGCCGAGCAGCGGCTGATCAGGCTGCGGGACGTGCTGTCCCGGGCCGACCGCACGCTCGCCGAGGCACGCACCGCGCGCGGCGAGGTCCTCGCGAAGATCGCCGCCACGGAGGTGCCGGTCGTCAGCGGACCGCCGACCGCACTCCAGGAGCAGCTGGCGGCGGCCGCCGAGTACCGCAGACAGGCCCAGTGGCACCGGCTGTCCCCGCTCCTGGAGTCCCTGGAGCAGAAGGCCGAGGACGAACTGCTGCGCGCCCGCGAGTCGTTGACCGCCGTCACCGCGCCCCTGGCGGTCCGCGCGGAGCTGCGCGGCCGTCTGGACGCGTACAAGGCGAAGGTCGCCCGGCACGGACTGGCCGAGGACCCGCTGCTCATCGAGCGGTACGACGCGGCGCGCCGCATGCTGTGGAGCGCACCCTGCGACCTGCGGGTCGCCGAACAGGCCGTGCAGCGCTACCAGCAGACGGCGGCCGATCTGCTCGGCACCGCCCCGCGGGTGCCGGGGCAGGCGGGACCGCAGGACCGCAGGGGGCCGGGCGCGGTGAGCGACAAGGGGGATGCAGCGAGATGAGTCAGGCACAGCAGTCCTGCCAGCGGCCCGGCTGCGAGGGGTCGTACGAGGACGTCGGCGGCGGCGAACTCTACTGCGACACCTGCGGCCTGGCGCCGGTGGTGTCCGCCAGCGGCATGGTCGGTTCGCCGCCCACCGGGATCACGGGCGGCGGCCGGGGCTCGCGCGGTTCGGCGGGCAGCGGCAGCTCACGCTCCAGTGCGCGCAGTTCGCGTACGTCGTCGCAGTCGTCGAAGTCCCGCCGCTCGGTGTCGGGGCGGCTGTCGCGCTCGCTGTCGGGCCGTTCGACGGGCCGCTCGGTGTCGGTGCGCAGCTCCGGCTCCACCACCGGTTCCTCCGGCCGTGGCCGCCTGGGTGCCGGACTGGTGCAGGTGCCGCAGGTCCCACGCCCCGACCCGCGCGCGATGGTCCTGGAGAACCCGGAAGTGCCGGAGCGCAAGCGGTTCTGCTCGCGCTCGGACTGCGGGGCGCCGGTGGGCCGCGCCCGCGGGGACCGTCCCGGGCGCACCGAGGGCTTCTGCACCAAGTGCGGCCACCCGTACTCGTTCGTCCCGAAGCTGAAGGCCGGCGACGTCGTGCACGGCCAGTACGAGGTCGTGGGCTGCCTCGCGCACGGCGGCCTGGGCTGGATCTACCTCGCCGTCGACCGTGCGGTGTCGGACCGTTGGGTCGTGCTGAAGGGCCTGCTCGACACCGGCGACCAGGACGCCATGGCCGCCGCGATCTCCGAGCGGCGCTTCCTCGCCGAGATCGAGCACGCCAACATCGTGCGGATCTACAACTTCGTCGAGCACCTCGACCAGCGCACCGGCTCCCTCGACGGCTACATCGTCATGGAGTACGTCGGCGGCAAGTCCCTCAAGGAGATCGCGAACGCCCGCCGCACCCCGGAGGGCCGACGCGACCCGCTGCCGGTGGAGCAGGCCTGCGCGTACGGCATCGAGGCGCTGGAGGCCCTCGACCACCTGCACAGCCGCAACCTGCTGTACTGCGACTTCAAGGTCGACAACGCCATCCAGACCGAGGACCAGCTCAAGCTCATCGACATGGGCGCGGTGCGCCGCATGGACGACGACGAGTCGGCGATCTACGGCACGGTCGGCTACCAGGCGCCGGAAGTCGCGGAGGCCGGCCCTTCGGTGGCGTCCGACCTGTACACGGTGGCCCGCACCCTGGCCGTCCTCACCTTCGACTTCCAGGGCTACACCAACGTCTACGTCGACTCCCTGCCCGACCCCGACAACATCGAGGTCTTCCGCCAGTACGAGTCCTTCTACCGGCTCCTGGTCCGCGCCACCGACCCCGACCCGGCCCGCCGGTTCGCCTCCGCGCAGGAGATGTCGGAGCAGCTGACGGGAGTGCTGCGCGAGGTCGTGTCGCTGCAGACGGGCCGGGCCCGGCCCTCGCTGTCGACGCTGTTCGGGCCGGAACTGCGGGTGACGGACACGGAGTTGTTCCCGCCGCTGGAGGGTGAGGTGTCGCGGCTCGGGGCGCGGGTCGTACGGGCGCGGAAGCAGCAGCCTCAGCTCACCGGCGCCGCCCCGAGCACCACGGCCGGCCTCGTCAAACCCGTCGGTACCGCTGCCGCCGCCCTCGCGCTGCCCGTCCCCCGCGTCGACCCGGGCGACCCCAACGCCGGTTTCCTCGCGGGCCTGATGGCGACCGCGCCGGCCGAGCTGCTCAGTGCGCTGGCCGCGGCGCCGGCCCCGTCGATCGAGACGCGGCTGCGGCAGATCCGGGCGTGGCTGGAGAACGACGACTCCGCCGCCGCGCCGGCCGCCCTGCGCACCCTGGAGGCGGAGCGGCCCGACGACTGGCGGGTGGTCTGGTACCGGGGCGTGACCGCACTGGTCACCGGCGACCACGAAGGCGCCGCCCTCGCCTTCGACGCGATCTACGACGCCTTCCCCGGTGAGACGGCACCCAAGCTCGCGCTCGGCCTGTGCGCGGAGGTGCTCGGCCAGCTCGACAACGCCGCCGAGTACTACCGCCTGGTGTGGTCGACCGACCCGAGCTATGTGAGCGCCGCCTTCGGCCTGGCCCGCGTCCAGCTCGCGACCGGCGACCGGCGCAGCGCCGTGACGACGCTGGAGTCGGTACCGGAGTCCTCCATCCACTACACGGCGGCCCGGGTGGCGGCCGTCCGCGCCCGGCTCCGGCAACGCACGGCGGTGGGCTCCGACGTACCCTTCCTGGAGGATCTGAGCGCCGCCGCCGGGCAGGTGGAGGCGCTGGATGCGTACGGCCTGGATCCGACGCGGCGCGAGCAGTTGGCCACGGAGGTGCTCGGCTGTGCCCTGGACTGGATACTCTCCGGTGGCCAGGGATCCGTCCCTCCCCCGCACCCGGCCCCGGCCGGACGGGGGGACCCCCATGCCGCCGGGGGACGGACGCTGCTCGGCAGCGGCCTGGACGAACGAGGCCTGCGCTTCGGCCTGGAGCGTTCGTACCGCACGCTGGCCCGGCTGGCGCGGGGCGGCGAGGAGAGGATCGACCTGGTGGAACGTGCCAACCGTTACCGCCCCCGGACATGGGTGTAGTTGATGTCGCAGATGCCCCAGCAGGCCGCCTTGTCGAGGTGTCCGAGCTGCGAGGAGCCGCTCGAGTCGGGTGACCGTTTCTGCGGTGCGTGCGGATACGACCTGTCCGCCGTACCGCCGCGGCCGGACGACGGCCCGACGCTCACCCTGAACGGCTCGGGAAGCCCGGGCGCCGCGCCGCCGGCCGGCTGGCCCGTCGCCGCCGTTCCGGGCAGCTCCGACACGCCCCCCGCGGTGCATCTGCCGACGGACGTGCCGGGCACGGACTCGGGCGGTTCCCCCCTGCCCACCGCACCGCAGTCGCCGCCCCAGGTCGCCGCCGGCGTGCGGTTCGACCGTCCCGGGGAACCCGAGGAGTACCCCCTCCAGGCCCCGGACCCGCGCGTCGCCGCCGATGTCGCGGCGCCCGCCGACCCGGCCAAGCTGTGCGTGGCGTGCCGTGCGGGCCGCGTCGACGACGACGGCTACTGCGAGAACTGCGGGCACGCCCAGCCGCGCGAACGCGATCACATGGAGCAGGAGTACGGCCCGATCGCGGCCGTCAGCGACCGCGGTCTGCGCCACCACCGCAACGAGGACGCGTTCGGCATCGGCCGCACCGCGCTGCCCGACGGCTCGGGCGCCCTGGTGGCGATCGTCTGCGACGGCGTGTCGTCGGCGACCCGTCCCGACGACGCCTCGCTCGCCGCCTCCCGCGCCGCGAGCGAGTCGCTGCTGGCCGCCCTGCCGCTCGGCACGCACCCGCAGCAGGCCATGCACGACGCGATCGTCGCCGCCGCCCACGCGGTCAACGCACTCGCGCAGGAACCCGCGACGGCCCGCGAGCACGCCCCGCACCAGAACGCCCCGGCCTGCACGCTGGTCGGCGCGGTGGTCACCGCGGGCCTGCTGGTGGTCGGCTGGGTCGGTGACAGCCGCGCCTACTGGGTGCCGGTGGACCGCACCTCACCCCCGGCCCGGCTCACCGAGGACGACTCCTGGGCCGCGCAGATGGTCGCCGCGGGCCTGATGAACGAGGCGGAGGCGTACGCCGACGAGCGCGCCCACGCGATCACGGGCTGGCTGGGTGCGGACGCGTACGAACTGGAGCCACACACCGCTTCCTTCAAGCCGGACCGGCCGGGTGTAGTGGTGGTGTGCACGGACGGCCTGTGGAACTACGCGGAGGCGGCCGAGGAGATGGCCGACGTCCTCCCGGCCGACGCCGCCGTCCGTCCGCTGCACGGAGCCCGGGTTCTGGTCGGTCACGCACTGGACGGTGGGGGCCACGACAACGTAACAGTGGCCCTTGTGCCGTTCCCGGCCCCGCCGCAGGGGGCAGGATCGGCCTGAGGCCGCGTACGGGGACGCCTCGACGGACCGGAGGGGACCGGTCCGTATTCCGTCATCGCCCCGCATCCTGCGGGGCGTTCAAGGGGGAGCCGATAGGGCATGGCCAATTTCTCGAAGTCGAACGTGCCGCAGTTCTCGATGGACGTGTACCAGAACGAGTACCTGCCGGAGGGCGGCCGGGAGGTCAACGCGATCGTGACGGTGACCGCGACCGGCGGCGGCACGATCGGAAGCGCGGTGGCGGCACCCCACCTCTACGCGCCGGGCGAGGGCCCGTCCGCGGCCGTGGCGATCATGGTCGACTGTTCGGGGTCGATGGACTACCCGCCGACCAAGATGCGCAACGCCCGGGACGCGACGTCCGCCGCCATCGACACCCTGCGCGACGGCGTGCACTTCGCGGTGATCGGCGGCACGCACGTCGCCAAGGAGGTCTATCCGGGCGGCGGCCGGCTCGCCGTCGCCGACGCCACCACCCGCGAGCAGGCCAAGCAGGCCCTGCGCAAGCTCAGCGCCGGCGGTGGTACGGCCATCGGGACCTGGCTGCGTCTTGCCGACCGGCTGCTGTCCTCGGCGGACGTCGCCATCCGGCACGGCATCCTGCTCACCGACGGCCGCAACGAGCACGAGTCCGCGGAGGACCTCAAGGCGTCGCTGGACTCCTGTGCCGGACGCTTCACTTGTGACGCCCGGGGCGTGGGCACCGACTGGGAAGTGAAAGAAGTCACAGGAATCGCCTCTGCCCTGCTCGGCACCGCCGACATCGTCGCCGACCCGGCCGGACTCGCCGCCGACTTCACGCAGATGATGGAGACGGCCATGGGCAAGGAGGTCGCGGACGTCGCCCTCAGGCTGTGGACGCCGGTCGGCACCACCATCAAGTTCGTCAAGCAAGTCGCGCCCACCGTGGAGGAGTTGACCGACCGGCGCACCGAGGCGGGCCCGCGCGCCGGGGACTACCCCACCGGTTCCTGGGGAGACGAGTCCCGTGACTACCACGTGTGCGTCGAGGTCCCGCCCGCCAACATCGGCCAGGAGATGCTGGCCGCCCGCGTCTCTCTCGTGATCCCGCAACCTGGGGGCACCTCCCGCTCGAGCGAAGCCGAGAGTGGGGGAGGGACGGCGCAGAACTTGGGCGCGCAGGGCCTGGTCCGGGCCGTGTGGACCGACGACATGGTCGCCTCGACGTCGATCAACCCGCAGGTGGCCCACTACACCGGCCAGGCCGAACTGGCACAAGTCATCCAACAGGGGCTCGATCTGCGCAAATCGGGAGACATCGATGGAGCAACGGCCAAACTGGGCCGTGCCGTTCAGCTCGCCAGCGCCTCCGGGAATGCGGATACTGCGAAACTCCTTGCGAAGGTGGTGGACGTGGTCGATGCCGCGACAGGTACTGTGCGACTGAAGGCGAAGGTCGAGGAGGCCGACGAGATGACTCTCGAGACCCGGTCGACAAAGACTGTTCGTGTGAAGAAGTGACGTAGCAGGACCCTGAGAAACAGCGAGCCTGACCCCTTGGGGTTGGAGAAAATCCGGCCGGACGGCCGGAAAGGAGAGGGGGAAGCGCCGACATGCCGACCTGCCCGAACGGACACCAGTCGGGTTCCGACGACTGGTGCGAGGTCTGCGGTCACCGCATGGCCGGTGCCGTACCACCACCCCCTCCGCCACCGCCCCCCGCAGGCGGCGGCTACGGCTTCCCGCCGCCGCCCGGCCCGAACGGCCAGCCCGGTGGGCCGAACGCCGGCCAGCCCGGCGGACGCCCGCACCCGTCCGCCGTACCGGACGCCGCTCCGGAGCTCTGCCCGCAGTGCCGTACGCCCCGTGAGGGCGGCGCGCCGTTCTGCGAGGAGTGCCGGTGGAACTTCCTGACGAACACCGCGACCTCGTACACCCCGGCCGCCCCGCGCCCGTCGGCGTCCGGCCCGGGGGACCCGCGCTTCCAGCGGCCGCCCGCCCCGCCGTCCTTCGGGGGCGGTGAGTCGTACGAGTACCAGGGCTCGCGGCCCTCGCAGATGAACCGGCCCGCCGAGCCGATCCCGCCGGGCCCGCCCTTCGGCGGCGACCCGAGCGGTCCTCCCGGCCCGCCCGGTCCCGGCGGTCAGCCCGGCTTCGGCGCGGACCCGTCGCGGCCGGTTCCGCCGCCGCCCGGTCCCGGTCCCGCGGGAGGCCCGGGAGGCCCCGGTACGCACCCGGGTGCTCCGCAGGCGTTCCAGCAGCCCGGCCCGCCCGCCCCGCCCGCGTTCCCGCAGGAGGGGAACCGTCCGCAGCCGGGCGGCCCGTCCTTCGGCGGCGGTGACGACTGGGTGATCTCCCCGCCGTCCTCCGCGGGCCCCGGTCAGCCCGGCGGCTACGGCTATCCCCAGCCCGGCTCGCAGACCGCGCCCCCGCCGCCCGGCCCCGGCGCCCCGCAGCGGCCGGCGACCTGGACGGCGACCATCGGCCCGGACCGCGAGTACTTCATGGCGATGATGCAGCGCTCCGGCCCCGAGGCCGCGGGCCTGAACCTGCCCGCGTACTCCCCGGAGCAGCAGCGCACGCTCTCCGGCAACCAGGTCACGATCGGCCGCCGCCGGCACTCCACCGGTGACACCCCCGACATCGACCTGTCGGTGCCGCCGGAGGACCCGGGCGTCTCGCACCAGCACGCGGTGCTGGTGCAGCAGCCGGACGGCACCTGGGCGGTCGTCGACCAGAACTCGACGAACGGCACCACGGTCAACGGCTCGGAGGACCCGATCCAGCCCTTCGTGCCGGTACCGCTCCAGGACGGCGACCGGGTGCACGTGGGCGCCTGGACGACGATCACCATCCGCCGGGGCTGACGCTCCGGTTCAGCGGAGGGACCAGGTGTACGGTCCCTCCGGCTCGTCCAGCCACGCCCACTGGTGTTCGCCGGCGACGGTGACGCCGTACCGCTCGCGACGGGGGTGCCCCTCGCCCTCCCACAGCGCGTACGCCTCCAGCGGGTCCAGGCTGCCCCGGGTCAGGGCGAGCAGGAACCGGAACAGCTCGTGCTGTCGGCCCCGGAGCGGCACCGCGCCCAGGGACGCCCGCTCCGGCTCGGGCCGGACGCCGCCGCGCAGCGGCACGAAATAGGCGGGCGTGTGCAGGAAGCGCCCCTCGGCATGCGCGGCGTCCTGCACCGTCAGCGCGACCAGGCCGGTCGCCAGCGGGGTCAGGATCCGGCCGCCGGGGCGGCACTGGGCGAGCCAGGCGTGCGGGATGGACGACATGGTGCAGGTCGCGATGATCCGGTCGAAGGGGGCGCGTTCGGGCACCCCGCGCGCCCCGTCCCCGGTGACGACGACCGGATGGTACCCGGCGGCGGCCAGGTGCCGGCGGGCCGACTCCGTGATCTCCGGCTCCAGGTCGACGGTGGTGACGAGGTCGTCGTCGCCGAGGCGGTGCGCGAGCAGCGCCGCGTTGTAACCGCTGCCCGCGCCGATCTCCAGGA
Organism: Streptomyces sp. NPDC127197; assembly: GCF_042672405.1. Taxonomy (NCBI): domain Bacteria; kingdom Bacillati; phylum Actinomycetota; class Actinomycetes; order Kitasatosporales; family Streptomycetaceae; genus Streptomyces; species Streptomyces sp. NPDC127197. Next base: position 207,907 of record NZ_JBHXVG010000013.1, read on the forward strand.
CCCGGTGGCCGTCCGCCACCTGCAGCTCGGCCAGCATCAGCGCCATGAGGGACGGCTGGCTGCTGGAGGAGACCAGCTCACCGTCGCGCAGCCGGGTGGCCAACGGGGTGTCGGCGTAGGCGCCGCGCGCCCAGCGCTCGCGGGCGCGCGGGTCGGGGTCCTCGCCCCAGAGCCGTTCGTAGCCGTCCACGGTCCCGATGTAGTAGTAGGGCACGAAGACATGGCGCGGGACCGCCGCGAACACCTCCCGCCACACCGGGTCCGCGGCCCAGGCCCCGCTCGCGTCGATCTCCTGCACCAGCGCCGCCCGCGCCGAGGCGGCGACGGCCTCCAGGTCCTTGTCGAGTGCATGCGCGCCCATATGTCCACTGTGCTGCGGTTCACGGCGCCAGGCGAGTACCTCGGGGCGTGGTGGCGGAGGTGGTCCTAGGTCTTGAGTCCTGGGTCACCCGGTCTGAGAGCATGGAGGGCGTGAAAGAGATTCAGCGCGGCACGCTTCAGGAGCAGACCTTCTACGAGCAGGTCGGCGGGGAGGAGACCTTCCGCCGCCTGGTCCACCGTTTCTACGAGGGAGTGGCCGAGGACCCGGTCCTGCGGGCGATGTACCCCGAGGAGGACCTGGGCCCCGCAGAAGAGCGCCTCACCCTCTTCCTGATCCAGTACTGGGGCGGCCCGACGACGTACAGCGAGAACCGTGGCCACCCGCGCCTGCGGATGCGCCACGCCCCCTTCACCGTCGACCGGGCCGCGCACGACGCCTGGCTGAAGCACATGCGGGTGGCCGTCGACGAGCTGGGCCTGTCCGAGGAGCACGAGCGCACGCTGTGGAACTACCTGACCTACGCGGCGGCCTCGATGGTGAACACCCCGGACTGACGCCCGAGGGGTGAGTCCCGGATTCCGGTCGTACGACGCCGAATTCCGGTCACAATCCGGTCAAGCCCGATCCACAAGCGCTTACCCGAGCGCGGCCCCTCTGCCAACATCGCCCGGAGGTCCGGACAACAGCGGGGGGTCATGTGACGGGGTTCGCGGGATTCGTGGTGTTACGGGCGCGGGCGCACCGCCTGCTCCTGACCGCGGCCCTGCTCACCGTCCTGCTCACCACGGCCGTCCTGGCCACGCTCACCGCCTACTCGGGCGCGATCGGCGACGCGGCGCTGCGCCACTCCCTGCACGACCCCCGTAACGCCGCCGACACCGCGCTGATCGTCAAGGCCGACGTCCCGGCCGATGGTCGCGCGGACGCCGACAAGGCCGTACGGGAAGGGGCGCGGCGGACCTTCGACGGGCTGCCGGTGACGGTGCGGAGCTATCTGCGGTCGGGGCCGTACGCCCTCCCCCGCGCCCTGCGGCCCAGCGACGAGCGGTCGGCGCAGGACTCGGACCCGGACCTGACGTACTTCGCCGCCCTGGACAGCACCCAGGTGCGGATCACCGACGGCCGCCTCCCCCGCGCGTCCGCCGACGCCGTCGAGGCAGCCGTACCCAGCACCGTCGCCCGGCGCCTCGGCCTGGAGCCCGGCGCCCGCCTCACCGTCGTCGACCGCCTCGGCGGCCCGGACGCCCGCGTCCTGATCACCGGCGTCTACCGTCCCGCCGAGCCGACCGCGCCGTACTGGCAGCTGGACGACCTCCACGGCCGCGGCATCACCAAGGGCGGCTTCACCACCTACGGCCCGCTGCTCGCCGCCCCCGAGATCCTGACCGGCAAGGCAGTGAGCACCGGGCAGTCCGGCTGGCTGGCGTCGGCGGACTTCTCCACGCTGTCCACCGGCCGGGTCGACGCGCTGCGTGAGGCGGCCCGCGCCGGGAGCGCGGCACTGCGCGAGCAGCCGGTGCTCAGCGGCACGACCGCCGCGTCCACCCAGCTGCCCGCCGTCCTCGACCGGCTCGACCGTTCCCTGCTCGTCTCCCGCTCCACCCTGCTGATCGTCGCCCTGCAGCTGGTGCTGCTCGCGGGCTGTGCGCTGCTGCTGGTGGCCCGGCTGCTGAGCGCCGAACGCGCGGGCGAGACCCGGCTGCTGCGGGCGCGGGGCGCCTCCGGCCCGCGCATCGCGGGCCATGCCGCGCTGGAGGCGCTGCTGCTCGCCGCGCCCGCGGTGATCTGCGCGCCGCTGCTGTCCGGTCCGCTGACCCGACTCCTGGCCGGACAGGGGCCGCTGGCCCGGATCGGCCTGCAACTGGACGTGCCGGCCGGGGGCCGCGGTGGGGTGTGGCTGGTGGCGGTGGGCGTGGCCCTGGGATGTGCGCTGGCGGTGACGGGGCCGGCGCTTTGGGCGGCGGGGGCCGGGACGCTGCGCGGTGGCGCGGGGGTTGGGGGCGGTGGCCGCGTAGCTGCGGGCAGTCGTGCCGCTGGGGCGATGGGGGTCCCCCCGCTCATGGGGGTCCCCCCGCGCGAGCGAAGCCGAGCGTGGGGGAGAAGCCGAGAGTGGGGGAGGGTGGGCACAGCGGCACCCCGCCAGCGCAGGGGAGCACAACGCGGGCGCGCCGCCCCCGTCCGCTCCCACGCCCCCCTCCCCACCCCCGTCCGCGCCGGCGCCGACATCGGCCTCCTGGCCGTGGCCGGCGTCGCGTACTGGCAGCTCGACCGGCACACTTCCGGCGCCGTCAGCGACACCACCGCCGGCACCCTCGGCATCGACCCCTTGCTGGTGTCGGCGCCCGCTCTCGCCCTGCTCGCCGGGACGGTGCTGACGCTGCGGCTGCTGCCGCCGGTGGCGCGGCTCGCCGAACGCCGGGCGGCCGGCGGGCGCGGGCTGACCGCCGCGCTCGCGGGCTGGCAGCTCAGCCGCCGCCCGATGCGCGGTGCGGGCCCGGTGTTGCTGCTGGTGCTCGCGGTCGCGCTGGGCATGCTGGCGATCGGTCAGGGCGCCTCCTGGAACCGCTCGCAGGACGACCAGGCGGACTTCCGCGCCGGTGCCCCCGTGCGCGTACTCGCCGCCGGGGAGGCCGGCCCCGGCCGCACCGAGGAGTACGCGTCCGTCCCGCACGTCGCCGAGGCGGCCCCCGCCGTCCGTACGGAACTGCCGCTGTCCGGCAACCGGACGGCGACCGTGCTCGCCCTGGACACCGCACACGCAGCGGACGCCGTGCTGATGCGTCCGGACCTGACGGCCCAGCCGGTGCGGCCGCTGCTGACCGGCCTGGGCCCCGAAGGATCGGCGGCCGGCGCCCGCATACCCGCGCACACCGCCCGGCTCCAGCTGACGGCAGGCCTGCGCGCCTCCGCCCCCGGCATGACGGCGGACGTGACCCTCGTCCTGGAGGACCGCTACGGCACGCCGTACCGCATCCCGGCCGGCGAACTCCCCGCCGACGGCCGCCGCCACACCCTCACCCCCGACCTCGGCGGCCCGCTCGGCCCGGCCACCCTGACCGGCCTGCACCTGACCATGGGCCAGCCGTCCGGCCGCGCCCAGCAACACCGGTTCAGCGTCGACGCGTTGACGGCCACCGCCACCGACGGGACGGTTCGGCGGCTGCCGCTGCCCACCGGCTGGAAGGCCGTCTCCGAGAGCGACGGCACGGCCGCGTCTCCCAACGCCGACACCAGGCCCACCCGCCCTCGCGTCAGCTCCTCCGAGCCGCTCACGGTCACCTACGGCACCGGCTATATCCCCCGCGAATACACCTGGATCATCTCGTCGTTGACCATCCGACTGCAGGCCGGCCGGCCCGCGCCGCCGCAGATCACGGCCGTCGCGACCGACCGCTTCCTCGAGTCGGCGGGCGCTCGCCCCGGGCAGCGCGTGGACGTCGCGTTCGGCGGCCACACCCTGCCGGTGCGGATCGTCCGGGCCCTACGGGCGCTGCCGACCACGCCCGACGACCACGACGGAGGGGCTCTGCTCGTCGATCTGCGGTCCGTGAACCGGGTGTTGCAGGCCCGGTACGGCACCAGCGTCACGCCCACCGAGTGGTGGCTGGGGACCGTGCCGGGCGAGGCCGCCGAGGTGGCCGCCGCACTGCGGGCCCGGCCCGATCTGGAACCCGAGCAGGTGATCGTCCGGGACGAGATCGCCGAGGAGCTGCGCGACGATCCGTTCGGCGCCGGCCCCGAGGCCGCGTTCGCCGCCGCGGCCGGGGTGGCGGCGGCGCTGGCCGCGGTCGGTTTCGCGGTGAGCGCGGCGGGGTCGCTGCGGGAGCGGGACGCCGAGTTCGCCGTGCTGCGCGCCCTGGGCACCCCGCGTCGCCGGCTGGCCCGGATGGTCGCCGTCGAGCAGGGCGTCCTCGTGGGGCTGGCGCTGTTGGTGGGCGCCGCGCTGGGGACCGTACTGACCCGGGCGGTGATCCCGTTGATCGTCCTGACCGCGCAGGCCACCCGACCGGTGCCGGAGGTGCTGGTGGAGCTTCCGGTTCCCCGCGTGGCCGCCCTGCTGACGGCGGTTGCGCTCGTCCCGCTGCTCGTCACCGCGGCACTCGCGCTGCGCCGCACGGACCCGGCGCGGGCGCTCAGGGAAACAGGGGGCGAATGAGATGCCGAAGCCGGCCCGCCCTGCCGCGCCCTGGATCCGTACCCGGCTGCGCGCCGCCCCGGGTGCCGCCTGGGCGCTGGCGCTGCTGGTGGCGGTGACCGCCTGCCTGGCCGCCGCGTTCCCGCGCGCGGTCGACCGGTACGCGGACGCCGGACTGCGCCGGGCCGTCGAACAGGCCCTCCCCGACCGGACCACCGTCCAGCTGTACGCCCCACAGCCCGACTTCGGCCTGGAGCAGAGCCAACGGGAGCGGGCGCTGCGCCCGGACACCCTGGCCGAGCAGTACAGGCACGTCCTGCGAGCCGCCCGTCCACCGCTGGTCGCCGACCCCGACCAGTCGACGTACGGCGTGCGCACCACCGTCAACCAGGAGGTCCCCGAACGCTGGCTGGCCCGGCCGAGCGGACTGCCCGCGCAGGTGTCGCTCGCCGCCCAGCCCGGACTCGCCGGCCACTCCCGGCTGACCGAGGGCCGGCTGCCGCGCGTGTCCTCCCCGCCGGTGACCGCCGCGACCGCCGAGGTGGAGGCCGCGGTCACCGCCGAGACCGCCAGGAGCCTGCACATCAGGGTCGGTCGGGTCATCCACGTACCCGGTGTGGAACGCGCCCCGCTCGCCGTGCGCGTCACCGGCATCGTCACCCCCCGCGACCCGGCCGGCGCGTACTGGTCGACCCAGCCGCTGCTGCGCACCCCCGCCCTGGTCCGCGTGCCGAACGACCCGAGCGGCAGCCGGTACTGGCTCGGCGCCCTGCTGCTCGACCCCGAAGCGGCCCCCGCCCTGCTGGGCACCGCCGGAGCCCCCGGGCCCTACTGGCAGGTGGCCCCCGACGTCGACGCCCTGCACGGCCACGACCTGGGCGCCCTGAAGTCCGCGGTCGCCGCGCTCGAATCGGGGCCGGGGCTGCGCGAGGTCCGCACGGCCACCGACCCGCGCGCGGAGGCGGCGACCGACCTCGACGAGGTGCTCACCTCCTACGACGAGCAGCGCGCCGGCATCGGCCCGCTGGTCGCCGTGGCCGCGTTCGGGACCGGAACGGTGGCCGTCGTCGTCCTGGTGATGGCGGGCGGTCTGGCCGCCGACCGCCGCCGCAGCGAACTCGCCCTGCTGCGCGCCCGCGGCGCCTCCCTGCCCGGCCTTGCGGCCCGCCTGCTCGGCGAGACCGCGGTCGTGGCCGTGCCCGCGGCCGCCCTCGGCCTCACCGCCGCGCTGCTCGCGGTCCCCGAGGGCCGCCGCACACCCGCGCTCGTCGCCGCCCTCGCGGTCACCGCGGTGGCCTGCCTGGCGCTCCCCCTGCGCGCCGCGCTCACGCACCGGGCCGTCCGCGTCCACGGCGACCGCGAGGACGTGGCGTCCGTACGTCCGTCCCGGCGCCGTACGGTCGCGGAACTCACGCTGGTCGTGCTGGCGGCCGGCGCGGTCGAGACGCTGCGCAGACGGGGCACGACGGGCGATCAACTGGCGTCGGCGGCACCGGTGCTGGTGGCGGTGATCGCGGCCCTGGTCCTGATCCGGCTCTACCCGCTCCCGCTGCGCGGCCTCGCCCGCCCGGCCGCCCGGCTGCGCGGCGCGGTGGGCCCGCTGTCACTGGCCCGCGCGGCCCGTACGTCCGTCTCCGCGGTGCTGCCGCTGCTGGCCCTGTCCACCGCCCTCACCACGGCCGCCTTCGGCGGCTCGGTCCTGGCCGGCGTGCACGAGACCCGCGACCGCGCGGCGGTCCTCGCCATCGGCGCCGACGCCCGCGTCGAGGCGACCGCCCCGCTGCCGTCCGCCCTGCCCGACCGGATCCGCCAGGCGCCCGGCGTGCGCGGACTGGCCGAGACGAGCATCGCGTACCAGGCGAAACCGCACGGCGGCCCGCAGTCGGTACCGCTCGCGGGCGTCGACCCCGACGACTACGCGGCGCTGACCCGGCGGACGTCCCTCGGGGCCTTCGACGAGGGTGAGTTGAGGCGCTCGGGGCACGCGCGGGCGCCCCTGCCCGCCCTTGCCTCCCCGGCCGTCGCCGAGACCTACGGCACCCGACCCTTCCCGGTCCGCCTGGAGGACGGCAGCACCATCACCGTCCGGATCGCCCTCGTCCGGGACCGCACCCCGGCCGTGACCGGCACCGAGTTCCTGGTCGTGGACCGCGCCGGGCTGGGCGCGGAGGCCGCCCGCCCGAACTCGCTGCTGGTGACCGGCGAGCACCTGGACGGGGGCGCGCTGCGCCGGGCGGCGGGCGACTCGGCGCACGTACAGCTGCGGGCCGAGCAGCGGGGCCGGTTCGTCGACTCGCCACTGCAGTCCGGCGCCGAACGCCTCTACACGGCGGCGGTGGCGGCCGGTGCCGGGTACGCCGTCCTGGCCCTGCTGCTGTCCCTCCTGCGCGCCGCCCCCGAACGCACCGCCCTCCTCGCCCGGCTGCGCACCATGGGCCTCACTCGCGCCCAGGGCCGCCGGCTCCTCGTCCTGGAGTCGCTCCCCCACTCCGCCCTGGCCGCCCTCGGCGGCACTCTCGCCGCCTGGGCCACCATCCGTCTCCTCTCCCCCGGCATCGACCTCACGACCATCGCCCTGCCCTCGCCCCAGCCCCAGGCGGGCCCGGCGCAGCTGAGCACGGACCCGCTGTCGCTGGCCGTACCGGCGGCGGCGGTCCTGCTGCTGACCGTGGGCGTGGCGGTGGGGCAGGCGTGGTGGACGGGACGGCGGGGGTCGGTGAGAGAGCTGAGGGCGGGCGACACCCGATGAGCCATGAGCAGCCACTCGAATCCGGCGCACTCGAATCCGGCGAACTCGACCTCCGGCGAAGGAGCCCTGCGATGACGACGAACCCCACCCTCGCCGACCTGGCCCACCGCGCGAACGCCCACCGCGAACGCCCCGCCTACGGCCACGACGCCCTGATCACCTGCGACCGTCTGGTCCGCATCTTCAGCACGGACGGCGTGGAGGTCCAGGCGCTCCAGGGCCTCGACCTCCTCGTCCGCGAGGGCGAACTCATGGCCCTGGTGGGCGCCTCCGGCAGCGGCAAGTCGACGCTGATGAACATCCTCGCCGGTCTCGACACCCCCACCGCCGGCGCCGCCCGGGTCGCCGGCCGCGACCTGCTGTCGATGACTGCTGGGGACCGCCTCGCCTACCGTCGCGAGGTCGTCGGCTTCGTCTGGCAGCAGACCTCCCGCAACCTCCTGCCCTACCTCACCGCCGCCCAGAACGTCGCCCTGCCCATGCAGCTCGCCGGCTCCCGCCGGGCCCGCCGCCGCGCCCAGTCCGAACGCGCCCTGGAACTCCTGGAGTTGCTGGAGGTCGCCGACTGCCGCGACCGCCGCCCGCACCAGATGTCCGGCGGCCAGCAGCAACGCGTCGCCATCGCGGTGGCCCTCGCCAACAACCCTGCGGTCCTGCTCGCCGACGAACCCACCGGCGAACTCGACTCCCACACCGCGGAACAGGTCTTCGCCGCTTTCCGCACGGCGAACGAACACCTGGGCACCACCATCGTCATCGTCACCCACGACCAGGCGGTCGCCGGCGAGGTCCGCCGCACGGTCGCCATCCGCGACGGCCGCACCTCCACCGAGGTCCTGCGCCGCAGCGAACGCGACGCGACGACCGGCCACGAGACGGTGGTGGCCCGCGAGTACGCCATGCTCGACCGCGCGGGCCGTCTGCAACTCCCCGCCGAGTACCTCCGCACCCTGGACATGCGCGACCGCGTAGCCCTGGAACTGGAGCCGGACCACATCGGCGTCTGGCCGGACGACAGCGAACGCGACTGACGGGGCGGCGACCGAGTCAGCGGACGCTGACGTCCAGCGGTCCGAGTCCTGCCCGTCGGACGGCGATCGAGCCGTACGGGGTCCGCAGCCGCAGCCACGCACCCGACGAGAACAACCCCGGGTCCCCCTTGCCCCGCAGGAACCCCAGGGACTGCGCCGCGTGCACGGCACGTACCGGAAGCGCCGTCTTCCCGACCGTCCGGGACCAGATCTCCCGCCCGATCCGGTCGAGTTCGGCCCGCGTACGCCCCTCGGGCGTCAACTCCTGCGTACGGGAGCGGAATTCGGCCACCGCTGCGGCGACCATCGCCCGCAGCGCATCCGCGTCCGGCAGCCCCGGCTCCGGCCGCCAGCCACCGCGCGGCGGCATGACGCCGGCCCACGGCGGCCCGGTCACCGCGGCCGGGACGGCAGCCGTGGCCGCCGCCTCGTCCACCGACTCCAGCAGTTCACCGGCGGACACGGTCACGTCCAGCGTGACGTCCAGCCCGTTCTCGTACGGCTTGGCCAGCCGCACCGCCCGGATCGCCAGCACCTCGAAGGACGGCGGCCGTCCGAAGACGGCGAGTGCGGTGCCCGCCGCCTGCAGACGCACCGCTGCTCCACGGTCGTAGTGGAGCAGCCGGGAGAGGAAGGCCGCGAGGTCCGCCGCCTCCCCCTCGTCGGCGAGGTGGAGCACCGTCATGCGGCGACGGCCTCCCCCTCGGGCTCGTCCTCGTCCGCGTCCACGTCGTCCATGTACTCCTGGAGGAACTCCCGCTCCTCCGCGGTGATCCGGCGCGGCCGCTGCGCCTCGAAGTCGAACGGCACTATCACCGTCGAGGCCCGGACGTAGACCTCTTCGCCGTCCTTGACCTCGTAGGAGAGGGTGAAGGACGCCGCCCTGATCTCCGTGACCCACAGCTCGATGTCCACGGGCGCATGCCGGTGGACGAGCTGCCGCTTGTAGTCGATCTCATGGCGCGCCACCACGGACCCCTGCTTGAACTCCTTGTCCGGGCGGAACAGGAAGTCGATACGGGCTTCCTCCAGGTAGCGCAGGAAGACCACGTTGTTGACATGGCCGTACGCATCCATGTCCGCCCAGCGCAGCGGGCAGCGGTAGATGTGCCGCAAGATCAGCCCCGGGTCAGCTTCTTGTAGGTGGCGCGGTGCGGACGCGCGGCGTCCGGACCGAGGCGCTCGATCTTGTTCTTCTCGTACGACTCGAAGTTGCCCTCGAACCAGAACCACTTGGAGTCACCCTCGTAGGCGAGGATGTGCGTGGCCACACGGTCGAGGAACCACCGGTCGTGGGAGACGACCACGGCGCAGCCCGGGAACTCCAGCAGCGCGTTCTCCAGCGACGACAGCGTCTCGACGTCGAGGTCGTTGGTCGGCTCGTCGAGGAGCAGCAGGTTGCCGCCCTGCTTGAGGGTGAGCGCGAGGTTCAGCCGGTTGCGCTCACCGCCGGACAGAACACCGGCCGGCTTCTGCTGGTCCGGCCCCTTGAAGCCGAAGGCGGAGACGTACGCCCGCGAGGGCATCTCCACCTGCCCGACGTTGATGTAGTCCAGCTCGTCCGAGACAACGGCCCACAGCGTCTTCTTCGGGTCGATGTGCTCGCGGCTCTGGTCGACGTAGGAGATCTTGACGGTGTCGCCGACCTTGATCGAACCGGCGTCGGGCTCCTCCAGACCCTGGATCATCTTGAACAGGGTCGTCTTGCCGGCACCGTTCGGACCGATGACACCCACGATCCCGTTCCGCGGCAGCGTGAACGAGAGGTCGTCGATCAGGACCTTCTCGCCGAAAGCCTTGCTGAGGTTGTTGATCTCGACGACCACGTTGCCGAGCCGCGGCCCCGGCGGGATCTGGATCTCCTCGAAGTCCAGCTTCCGCATCTTCTCGGCCTCGGCGGCCATCTCCTCGTAGCGGGCCAGTCGCGCCTTGGACTTGGCCTGCCGCCCCTTGGCGTTGGACCGCACCCACTCGAGCTCTTCCTTCAGACGCTTCTGCCGCTTGGCGTCCTTCTGGCCCTCGACCTTGAGGCGGGCGGCCTTGGTCTCCAGGTACTTGGAGTAGTTGCCCTCGTAGCCGTGCAGACGGCCACGGTCGACCTCGCAGATCCACCCGGCGACATTGTCGAGGAAGTACCGGTCGTGGGTGACGGCCACGACGGTGCCCGGGTACTTGGCCAGGTGCTGCTCCAGCCAGTTCACGGACTCGGCGTCGAGGTGGTTGGTGGGCTCGTCGAGGAGCAGCAGGTCGGGCTGCTCCAGCAGCAGCTTGCACAGCGCGACGCGACGCTTCTCACCACCGGAGAGGTTGGTGACGGGCCAGTCGCCGGGCGGGCAGCCCAGGGCGTCCATCGCCTGCTCGAGCTGGGCGTCGAGGTCCCAGGCCTCCGCGTGGTCGAGCTCCTCCTGGAGCTTGCCCATCTCCTCGAGGAGCGCGTCCGAGTAGTCGGTCGCCATCAGCTCGGCGATCTCGTTGAACCGGTCGAGCTTGCCCTTGATCTCGGCGACACCCTCCTGGACGTTCTCCAGGACGGTCTTCTCCTCGTTCAGCGGGGGCTCCTGGAGCAGGATGCCGACGCTGTAGCCGGGCGTCAGGAACGCGTCACCGTTGGAGGGCTGCTCCAGCCCCGCCATGATCTTCAGCACGGTCGACTTACCGGCACCGTTCGGGCCGACGACGCCGATCTTGGCACCCGGAAGGAAGTTCAGGGTGACGTCGTCGAGGATCACCTTGTCGCCGTGCGCCTTGCGCGCCTTGCGCATGGTGTAAATGAACTCAGCCAAGAGAAACCGTCCGGCAGCTTGAAACTGGCAGTGGGCAGATACACCCCATCTTGCCTGACGGCCAGGCCTGGGGGGAAACGCGTATGGTCGGGGGGCTGTGACCTGGGGTTTGCGGCTGGGGGCGGTAGGTCGACTGTCACTGTCGGTCGTCGTTGCTCCTGGAGCCCGCAGTGGGAGGCGGCGGCCGGCCGGGCGCTCGCCCACCTGCCGGCGGCCTCGGAGGGCCGGCCGGTGACCGTCCCAGACGGTCTGATCCCGGAGGTGTTCCAACGCATCCTCGACGCCCTGCTGCGCGGGTCCGCCGGCACGGCACGCCGTCCTGGCGGGACCGGGACGGCCCGCCCCCGACGCAGACGCGGCCTCGTGCCGGCCCATCCGCAGACGGGAAAGACCTGGACCCCGGCCGGCCCGGCCGCCTCGGCATACCCGGTGCCGCTGCCGTTCGGAGTGTGGCTGGCCTCGCCCGAGCCGTACCTGCCCGCCCCCGCGTCGGGCGGCATTCCGGTTTGCCGATTCCGTGACCCGCCACTCCGGCCCGCCCTGTCCGCACTCGTCGGCAACGCCGACGCGCCGCATCGCGTGAATCCGTAAGATCAGCGGTGCGGGGCCGGCGCGAGACGGGGGGTTCTGCGGGGCGTCCTCCAGGCGACGGACGGTTCAGCGGGCGGTCGCCCACGTGTCGTGCGCCCAGTCCGCGAAGAGGGTCCAGCGAATCTCCGGGTGAGCATCGTGGAGTGCGGGGATGTCGACGCGATAGCCGGGACCGTTCAGAAACGTCCACATCGCATGCATGTCCGGATCGCCGACTGCCGCCAGCGGTACCTGTTCATGCCGGACTTCCCGTCCGATCGCCGCGCTGAGCGCGGCCGCCATCTGCCTGGGAGTGGGTGCATCGCCGGCCAGCTCAATACGCCGCCCGGCGTAGGGAGCGGGGTTGAGCAGCACTTCCGCCGCGAACGCGCCCAGGTCGGGACGGGCAAGCTGCTGCAACGGCCGATCGGGCGGCAACGGCAGATCAAGAACGCCGCCGAGGATACGCTCCGCTCCCCCCAGGGCGTTGTCGAAGAAGTACGTCGGCCCCAGAATCGTGTACGGCACATCACCGGAGGCCAGCTCCGCTTCGATGCGCGCCTTGCTGTCGAAATGCGGTACCCCGCTCTCCTGGTCGGCCCCGGCCACAGAACTGAACACGAGATGCGGGACGCGCTCCTGCGTCGCTGCGGAGAGGATGGCCCGCCCCTGGCCCACCTCCGCCTCCACGCCGGCCTCGAAGGGTGTGGTGAACGCGAAGACACCCGCCACCCCACTCATCGCCGCGGCGAGCGACCCACGATCGCTCAGCGATCCCGCCACCACTTCGGCGCCCTGCTCGGCCAGTTCCCGCGCGGCTCTCCGGTCCGGGTCACGAACCAGTGCCCGGACCCGGGCCCGGCGGTCCAGCAGCGCGTCGGTCACAGCCCTGCCCTGTCCGCCGGTTGCCGCAAGCACCAAGATCGGCTCGTCGACCATCGAAGAACTCCGTTCCTCATTCCTCGCACGCGGTAATGGACCATCAGCCGGCCCAACGGTAACTATCCGCCTCGGACGAGACACCCAGCAGCACGGCGCGCCCGAGGGGCGAGAGATGCTGGAGGGCTTGAACCCGTGCACGCACAGTCATGCCGATCGTGCGATTACTGCCTGGCTGGGCCGCCGTGATTTCCCTTTCGGTCGATTGACCGGATGAGGGTCTGATCTGTGACAACGTCGCAACCGTGACGGTTCCAGTCCGGCCATGAGGCCACTGTCGGGCTGTGAGGCAGGCGGAGCAAGTGGACGGCATGCGCGGACCGCCAAGGCAGTCTGGGCGGACCCCGCCCTTGCGCCGTAGGGCGCAGGTGATCCAGCGGCCCCCGTAGGCGGCTCGACTACCGGCAGACGGTATCGATCCCGGAGGCCTTCTCGCGCAGCTGGTCGATCACCTGATCGACCTCGTTCGGGGACAGTCGCTACTCCTGGACGACAAACACGCCGGCGGTCTTGAGGATCTCCCACGAAACCGGGGATCAACTTACTTGCCCCAAAGGCAAATTTGGGGCCCTGCCGTCACAGTTGCCGGAGCCTTTCGGTCTTAGAGATTCGAGATTCGAGATTGACCACCAGGACAGAGAGGTGGCGGAGACTCGTGGCGAACGCGGCAACGAAATCAGACCTGGACCCCTTTTGCGCCGGCTACAGGCGAGTCGGACAGGTCTCGGCCGCACGGGAACCGACGAATGCATCTGTCCCGCAAAAGCCAGCAATGTGTCCGTCGTCGGCCTTCCCTACTTCTGGGCTTCGGCCGATGACCGCCGCCCAACGCCTCGACAGAGTCGACGGGGTGACCGGCCTCAGCGGTGGGGCAGTGCGTAAGAGCCGCCGTCCTGGTGCGTCATTGGCGACCGTGGACAGCGACATCCCGGCCGTCGCACCCCGTCGCATCCGGTAGTGAAGCGCCTCGCGTCGTCCTTCGACAGATCATGACCGGCCATCGGCCCATCCGCCCAGGAGCACACTGATGCAACCCGACACCATCGTCCTCGTCCACGGCTTCTGGGTGACGCCGCGGGCCTGGGAGAGCTGGATCGCCCACTACGAGAACAAGGGCTTCCGTGTCATCGCGCCGCCGTACCCGGGATTCGAGGTGGAGGTCGAGGCCCTCAACGCCGACCCGACCCCGATCGAGACTGTGACCGTTCCGGCAATCATCTCCAGCCTCGAGAGGCTGATCACGGGGCTGGACCGGCCGCCCATAGTGATGGGTCACTCCGCCGGCGGCGCTTTCACCCAGATCCTCCTGGACCGCGGCCTCGGCGCCGCCGGAGTGGTGATCAACTCCGCACCCGCCGAGGGCGTGCCCGTCGTACCGCTGTCCCAGATCCGGTCCCTCTTCCCCGTCCTGAAGAACCCCGCCAACCGGCACCGCGCCGTCGGACTGGACTTCGACCAATGGTGCTACGCCTTTGCGAACACGTTTCCCGAGGACCAGGCCCGCACCACGTATGAGCGCTACCACATCCCCTCGCCAGGCAGCATCGTTTGGAGCAGTTCGCTGGCCAACCTCCGCCCCGGCCACACCGATACGTACGTGGACTTCCACAACGCCGACCGGGCACCCCTGCTGTTCCTCTCCGGCGAGTACGACCACCTCATGCCCCCGAAGGTCCAGATGTCCAACGCCAAGCACTACAAGGCGGAGGGCACCACCACCGAGGTCAAGGTGTTTCCCGGCCGCTCCCACCTGATGCCCGTCCAGGACGGCTGGCAGGAGGTCGCCGACTACGCCCTTGACTGGGCGCTCACCCACCCCTGAGCCCTGCCCGCTACGCGTTCGGGACGGCATTTGTCCGTTCCGAGCGCTGAAAGGGAGCACCACACGGATCCGGACGGCGCGGCAGATCGAGGACGAGTGCCTGCACCCGGATGAGGCCGCGCAGCCGCTCTGGCACGCACCTGGCACGCCCGTCCTGGCCCGGCTGCTGACTCGAAGCCGTGGCCAAGTGCTTAGAAGATGCGGGCACACCCCGGCGGCCTGACCCATCGGGTCCGCGCCGCTTCCGCGGCAAGCTGCCGGGTGCCGTCGTCGTCCGCGCTCGTTGCCGTCAGCGTTGCCGTCATCGCCGTCGGGCGGCCGTGGATCGTGCCGCTGCGTTCACACAACCTTTGCCTCCCGGTGTGTGTCTCATTGCGGGCGGCACGTATAAACGCCGCATTGGAGTCAGGAGCACCTCATGTCCAGCAATGCGCTGATGACCTTCAAGAGCCACATCGATGGCAAGAACGCGGACGTGGCCATCTATCACGATCGGGTCGAGTGGGCCCGAGCCCGTGGTGTGAGCGCCGGCAAGCTTACGGCGGGCTTCCTGACTGGCGGCGCGTCGCTCCTGGCCACGGGGGTCCGTAGCTCCAATGCGGGTACCGAGATGATCCCGGTCAAGAACATCTCCAGTGTGGTGACCAAGCGGGACGGCCTGATGTACACCAAGGTGGTGGTGATCGCCTCGGGTAACACGATCGAGTTCCGAGTGCCACACGCCTCGGCCCCCGGCATCAAGGCTCTGCTCACCGACTTGGTGCTCGGAAAGATCCCTGACCCTGGGCAGACCCCTCCCGCCGCTGCTCACCCTGTTCAGGACGCGGCTCCCGCGGCGCAGGCGAGTACGCCTGTCGAGCAGTTGCGGCAGCTCGCGGAACTGCGAGATGCGGGCATCCTCTCGGAGGAAGAGTTCGCGGCCAAGAAGGCGGAGATCCTCGCCCGCATGTGACGCGCGGCAGCGATGTCACCGTGGGTTCACATCCCACCGCCTCGGCGCTGGGAGCAGCGAAAACGGCCCCTGACCTGGCGAAACGGTCAAGGGCCGTCGCGCTGCGTGGCGCCCGCGTGTCGCCGTGGTTCCCCGTGGTTCCCCGGGGGGTCGCTCACCTCCCTCACGTGCTTGACGTTGGCGCGTGGACGGGCAGCACGGACGATCGGGGGCCGGATGTGTGGGCGAGGTCCGCTTCGGCCCAGACAACCTTGCCGCCCGGCACCGGGCGGCAGCCCCATCTGCGGGACAGCTGGGCGACCAGGTAGAGGCCGCGGCCGTTCTCGTCCATGGTGCGTGCGCTACGCATACGCGGGGAGCAGACGTCGGTGTCGGACACTTCGACGGTCAGGACCTGGTGCTGGATCAGACGCAGACCGATCGGGCCGGTGCTGTGGCGGACGGCGTTGGTGACCAGTTCGCTGACGATCAGCTTCGTGGCGTCCTCGAGACCTTCCAGGTCCCATTCGGCCAGCTGACGGGCTGCCAGGTTCCGGGCGCGGCGGACAGTGGTCCGGTCACTGGGCAGCGTCCAGGAGGCGACCTGGGTCGGGCTGAGCGAGCGGGTGCGGACCAGGAGCAGGGTGACGTCGTCGCACTCCGCCTGACCCTGAAAGGGCTCTATCGCGCGGGTGCAGAGGTCTTCCAGGGAGCGACCCGGTTGCGCGAGGGCGGTGCCCAGGCGGTGCATTCCCTCCTCGATGTCGTGGTCGCGGGACTCGATCAGTCCGTCGGTGTAGAGGGCGAGGAGGCTTCCCTCGGGCAGTTCCAGCTCCACGGCCTCGAAAGGGATCACCAGCCCGATGCCGAGCGGGGCTCCGGTGGGAAGGTCGGGGAAGGTGACCTGGCCCTTCGGGTCGATGATCGCGGGCGGGGGGTGCCCGGCGGCTGCCATGGTGCACTTCCGGGTGACCGGGTCGTAGACGGCATACAGACAGGTGGCGCCCACCGCCGCGGGAGCCTGGTCCGGGGCGTCGGCGTCCGGTTCCGCCAGTCGCTGAACCGTGTCATCGAGGCGGGCCAGCAGTTCGTAGGGGGGCAGCTCCATGTCGGCGAGCGTGCGGACGGCGGTGCGGAGCCTGCCCATGGTCGCGGCGGCGTTGAGGCCGTGTCCGACCACATCGCCGACGACGAGCGCCACCCGGGCGCCGGACAGCGGAATCACATCGAACCAGTCGCCTCCGACGCCGCGGTCGATGTCGGCGGGCAGGTAGCGCGAGGCCACCTCGACCGCCGTACCGCCCCTCAAACGGTGCGGGAGCAGATTGCGTTGCAGCGCGAGTGCTGTGGTCTGCTCGCGCGTGTACTGGCGTGCGTTTTCCAACGACACCGCAGCGCGGCTGACGAACTCTTCGGCCAGGAGCAGATCGACCTCCTGGAACGGCACCGGATCCTCGGTGCGCATGAACACGGCCACGCCCAGCAGGGCGCGCCGCGCGCAGATGGGCACGACCATCAGGGAGTGCACGCCGCTCTCACGGATCTTCTGCGCCCGTACCGGATCCTGGTCGATCCATGCGCCCGGAGCGGTGTCCAGGAACGGCTCCAGGCGGGACCTGCCGGTGCGCAGGATGTCGGCGACGGGTGAGGCGGGTCCCATGGGGACCGGCTCACCGCGCACCCACGGGGATTCCGGGACCCCTTGGCGGATCGAGGCCAGGCCGGCGCGTCGGAACACGGGGAGGCGCTCGGTCATCGAGCCGATGCGGACCGGGGGGCCCTCGCAGAACGGGACCGACTGCTCCAGGTCCACGGCGACGAAGTCGGCGAACAGGGGCACGGCAAGATCGGCCAGCTCCTGACCGGTCTGCATCACATCCAGGGTCCTGCCAAGGCGCGTGCCGACCTCGCTGAGGATGGCGAGCCGCTCGCGCGCCCGCCGGCTCTCGGTGACGTCGACGCTGATGGTGCACACCGCCAGCGCCTGGCCGTCGGCGCCTTGGAGACGGGAGAACGAAGCCGCGAACGGGTGCTCCTGGCCCAGACTCGTCGGCAGCCACGTCCGGTACTCGTGGACCTTGGTGCTACCGCTCCGGAGCACCTGCCGCATCACCGCCTCGACCGTTTCGGCCTCGACCCCGGACCACGCATCGGTGAGTCGGCTTCCGAGCCGCCGGCCAGGGGAAATGCCGTCGTGGCCCTCCATCGCGTCGTTCACCCAGGTGCAACGCAACTCCAGATCACGAACGACGACGCCGATCGGCGCGCAGTCGAGCAGCGACCCCCGCACCGATCCGCTCCCCGCTTCCCCCGACGGCACGCCGATGTCGGTCACGGACGCAAGCCACCGCACTGCTCCGTCCCGCCCCTGCACCATGGAGATCCGCAGGTTGATGTCGAGCACGCGGCCGTCACGGTGGCGCACCGCCGAAGCGCCCGACCAGCCGTTCCGGGTACGGCACTGCTCGACGAACACCGACATCGTCGGCGCTTCACCGAAGGACGGCACTACGAGTGCGGCGGACCGGCCCGCCATGTCCCCGGCGGAGTATCCGACAAGCCGCTCGGCGGCCTGCGTCCAGGCGACCACCGTCCCCTGCTCGTCGAGCAGCGCGAACGCCATGTCGGACACCTCGGACGTGTTTGTCTGCTTACCGAATGCCACCCTGTCAGTGCTGGTCATGGTCATCGAGCTGTCGTCCTCCGATCGCCGGGAGATGGGCAGTGTGGAGTGTAGGAGTCGATTTGCTCATTTCCGGGTGATTGACAAGGAGATGCTCTGTTCTGTGACAACGCCGCAGCCGCGACTGATGCGACTTCCGTCACGAAGCCCACTGACGGGCTGCGGGGCGGGTGCAGCGAGTGGACGGTTGGTGCCGTCAAAGGCCCCGGACCATGATCGGTCCGGGGCCTTTTGGCTGGTGCCCCCGTCGGGCTCGGACGGCCGGCGTCACAGCCCCAGGGAGATGGCCAGTCGGGTGAGTTCGGCCGTGCTGTTGATGTTGAGCTTGGCCCGGATACGGCGGAGGTAGGCGTCGACCGTGTGCTTGGAGAGTCCCATGTGGCGGGCCGTTTGCAGGTAGGTGCGCCCTTCGGCGATATGCCGCAGTGTCTCCCGCTCACGCGGAGCCAGCGCAGGTGCGGGGGCTTCGACGTGCGGCATGGTGACTGTGAGGCTCATGGGATTTCCTCCGACGGATCGGCTCGGTCATCACTGCTCACACCCGCGGAAGCAGGAGATGTATGCCCGAATAGTGCTATTTGCCCTCTTTTGAAAAGCCTGCCCGGGCGACTTCACGACGGTGTCCGCCGACTGTCACAGACGTGTCACGAGGCGCGCCGCAGCGCGATCACAGAGAAAGTCCGAGGCTCCTGACTGCGGGTTCGCCGACGGTTACGACTTCTTCCTGCGGACCACGACCAGGGCCGCGCCGCCGATCACGACCAACCCGATGGCCACGCCCGCGATCAACGGGGTCGCGTCGGAACTGCCGGTGGCGGCGAGGTTCACGTCGGAGGCGGTGCCGCCTGCCGTGGCCGGGCTCGGCTCGCTGAGGATCTGCGTCGACTCACCGGCGTCATCAGCCTCGCCGGCCTGGGTGCGGCAGTCGAGCACGCCGGCGAAGCGCTTCTCGTAGCCGCCGGGTCCGGTGATCGTGAAGTCGTAGGCCTGGTCCTCCTGGAGCGGGATGGTCACGGTGCGCGACTCACCGGCGCCGATGGTGTGCTCGGCGCCCATCAGCTCGAAGGTGAAGGCCTCGTCGCCCTGGTTGACGGCCGTGATGTCCACGCCGCCCTCGGCGCAGTTCTCCTGCGCGGACAGCGCGGGTATCGGGCCCTTCTCCGCCCACGTCGCGCTCACCGTCGCCGAGACCGTGGACTCGCTGGAGCCGGCCAGGATCTGCGTCTGGCTTCTGCTCTCGGAGGCGAAGGCCCGGCCCACGGGCACGGTCGTCGAGGCCTGGACGGTCAGCTCGGCCGAACCGGCCGCCGCGTCCGCCGGCACCTCGAAGAACAGCTGGCTGCCGTCCGTCGCGGTGGTGACGTCCTTGCCGTCCTTGCCGACGATCCGCACTCCGTCGGCGGCGGCGTCCGGCGGCGGGGTCACCGTCACACTGTCCGCGTCGGTGCGCACCGTCACCGGGCCGAGCAGCTCACCGGGGTGGCCGGAGAGCGCGGGCGGGTCGAGGGTCAGTGACGCCTCGGGTTCCGCCGCGTCACGGGCGCTCTTCTCCAGGTGGTCCGCGAGCTTCTCGGCCTCCGGGTCGACGGCGTCGACGTCCACCCCGTCCGAGTAGCGCCAGATGGCCACCTGGGTGCCGGCCGCGGCGTCCTGCTCGGTGAGGCCGCCGCGGATGCCTGCCTTCTTCGCGAGCGCCGCGAGGTCGTTCACCTGCGGGTAGGAGTTCTGCAGAATCCAGCGGATCCGGCCCGCGTCGTCGTTGGCGCCCAGCGAGGTGCCGCTCCACGGCGTCTCGTGGTACTTGGCGTCCTTCTGGGTGGGGTTGTGCAGGTCGACGCAGTACGTCTGCAGCGTGCCGCCGCCCTCGACGGACATCTCAAACAGGCCCGCGGATATCTCCAGGTCGCCCTCAGCGGCGTGGACCACCGCCGCGCCGTAGGTCTTCAGGCCGCTCATGGTGGCCGCCGCCCCGCCATGGGTCTGCGCCGCCCCTGAGTCGGCCGCGGCAGGCGCCGCCATGGCCGGCCCGGCGGCGACGGTCAGTCCCGACACCAGCGTCACGGCGGCGAGACGGGCCGCCCGTCGCCCGCACACGGACAGTGCGGAGAACGAAGAAAACACAGAATTCCCCTTCGAGCAGGACCCGTTGACGTGGGGGGTACGGTCCCACCAGCAGAATCTCAGACCCCGAGAGCCATGCCCGGCATCCTAGGGATGCGGGCGCACCACCTTTCCCAGTGATCCCGCCGGGCCGACAATCCGACTCGGAATCGTTATCGCCAGGAGGCCCACGAACAGGGCTTATCGACAAATCCACCATGGCCGTCCGGGGTGCATTCGCCGATAAGCCGCAGTTCGGTCACTCTCGTACGGCTCCGGGGCGGAACCGGCCCGTAGCCGACGTCACGTCACCGCCGCGGGTTCCGGCCGCTGTTGGAGCTCCGTGCCTGCGCTGTCGGCGACGGGCGTCTCCCAGGCGGGCTCGGGCTGTGCCGGCGAACCGGTCGTCTCCGTCTCGCTCTTGGGGTTCGCGCGCCGGAAGGCCGAGGTGCCGCGCGCCAGATCATGGCCGATCGCCACGGCGTCGATGTCGGCCGAGGTCCAGCTCTGCCCTTCGCGCACGTCCGTCCGTACCTTCAGCCTGCCCTGCACGATGACGGGATCGCCCACCGACAGGGACGCCGCCGCGTTGGTGGCCAGCTGCCGATTGGCCCACACCGTGAAGAAGTTGGTGTGCCCGTCCGTCCATGTGCTCTTCTCGCGGTCCCAGTACCGGGCGGTCACCGCCAGCCGGAACCGCGCCGACGGTCCCGCCGCCAGCTCCCGGTAGACCGGCTGCGTCGCCACGTTGCCCACCGCGCAGACCATCGTCTCGTTCATCTTCTGGCTCCCCTCCCCCGCCCAGCCGCTCGCGCCGGGCAGGCATGCGTACGGGCCCGTCCCGTACGGCTGCGTCTGCCGCGGCGGCCGCCATCCCTGCGCACACCGCCGCTGTCGTGGCGACCGCGTCCGTCGCGATCGCCGCGAAGCCAGACTGCCTCCGCCGAGCCGAGCCCGCAGAGGGCTGTGGATCATCCCCAGCCTGTGGATAACTCCACCACTCGTTCGAGGGATCCCCTCCCGCACGCCCCACCGGTGTGGCCGGCCTTCCGAGCGGCTACCTCACCCCGGCCCTCGCCCCGATGACCCGCCCGTACTGGTCACGAATCTCCTGGTACCGCAGCAGCTCCGACGCCACCGGATCGAGTACCCGGGCCCGACCGCACCCGGCCGCGGCCTCCCGCAGCCGCCGTTCCGCCTCCAGTCCGTACCGCCGGGCCGGTCCCCGGGCCGCCATCTTGCAGCTCCACTCGACGAGCGGGCCGCCGATGATCCCGGCCACCATCAGCAGCACCGGCACCCCGAGATTCGGCGACATGACCCCGACGATCTGCCCCACCAGCCACAGCCCGCCGACGACTTGCAGGAGCGTCATGGACGCCTGCGCCAGTACGGCCACCGGCCACCAGCCCGGTGTCGGTGGCCGTCCCGTCGGCAGCCCGGCCCGCGCCGCCAGCTCGTCCAGTGCCTCGGGCAGCCCCTGGGAGCCGCGTACGGCCGCCTCGCGCACGGCCTGCGCCCAGGGCGCCGGCAGCCCTGCCGACGCCCGGTCGGACACCGTCCGCACCGCCTGCTCGACGCGCTGCCGCGCCGTGGCCTGCTCGTCCGCCTGCGTGCGCACCGGCAGCCGACCCGTGGTGGGTTCGCTCCGCTCCAGGAACCAGCGCCACAACCGCAGCCAGGGCGTCCCGCACGCGCGGTTGGCGTTGCGCAGCCAGGCCCGCTCGGCGGCCTCGCCGGCGGCGGTGGCGCCCACGGCGTCGGCCAGCCGCGCGGAGAACTCGTCCCGCGCCCGCTCGCTGAGCCCGGTGCGTCGCCCGGTGGTGTACACCGGCCACAGCCGCACCGCCGCGGCGTCCAGGTCGGCCAGGATGCGGCGGGCTGCGGCACCGCGCTCCGCCACGAACTGGCCGAGCGCCTCGCGCAGTTCCCCGATGCCGTCACCGGTGAGCGCGGACAGTGCGAGCACGGTCGCGCCCGGTTCGCCGTACTCCCCCAGGGCGATCCCGTCCTCGTCCAGCAGCCGCCGCAGATCGTCGAGCACCTGGTGGGCCGCCTCCCCGGGGAGCCGGTCGATCTGGTTGAGGACGACGAACATGACCTCCGCATGCCCGGCCATGGGCCGCAGATAGCGCTCATGCAGCACGGCGTCGGCGTACTTCTCGGGATCCACGACCCAGATGACCGCGTCGACGAGCGCCAGCAGCCGCTCGGCCTGTTCGCGGTGCTGTACGGCCGCCGAGTCGAGGTCGGGCAGATCGACCAGGACGAGCCCGCGCAGCTGCGCCTCCGCCTCGGGGCTCTGCAGCGGGCGGCGACGCAGGCGTCCGGGGATGCCGAGCCGGTCGATGAGGCTCGCCGCGCCGTCGCTCCAGCTGCACGCGATGGGCGCGGCGGTCGTCGGCCGCCGTACGCCCGTCTCCGAAATGGCCACCCCGGCCAGCGCGTTGAACAACTGCGACTTGCCGCTGCCGGTCGCGCCCGCGATGGCGACGACGGTGTGCTGCCCGGACAGCTTGCGCCGGGCCGCCGCCTCGTCGAGGACCCGGCTCGCCTCGGCCAGCGTCCTGCTGTCGAGCCGGGTACGGGACAGGCCCACCAGTTCGCGCAGCGCGTCGAGCCGGGAGCGCGTCGGACCGTCGTACGCGAGCGGGGCCACGGTCTGCGGCCCCGACGGCTTGCTCTCCGCCACCGCGAGCTGCTCGGCGGCGGTCTTCTTCTCGTTCACCCGCCGCGCGATCAGACCGTCGTCCCAGGTGTCTTCGGCGGCCGTGACAGAGTCCGTGTGGGGTTCCGTAGCAGAGTCCGCATGGGATTCCGCAGGCGAGTCCGCACGGGATTCCGTCAGAGAGCCGGTGCGGGAGTCCGCGGGGGAGGGGGGACGGGAGCCCGCAGGAGATCCGGTACGGGCGTCCATACGGCCATCGCTCGCACGGTCACGGTAGGTGTCATGGTCGGCCTGCACGCGCGCGTGGTCCCCGTTCCCTTGCGCACCGGACTCCCCTGACTTGCGCCGCCCCCACCAAAAGCGCCGCTCGACGGATTCGCCCTCTTCGAGGAGGGGCTTTCCGCGATCGCCGTCGTCCTCCGTGGAGGATCCTTTTCTCGCATCGCTCTCCTTGGTGGCGTCCCATTCGGCAGCGCCCTCCTTGGAGACACTCTTTCCGGAATCGCCCCCCTTGGTCATTCCAGTGGTCATTCCGGAAACGGCCTGCTCAGAGGCTCTGTGTCCGGAAGCGCCCTCCCTGGAGGAACGGTTTTCGGAATCGCCCGTCACAGGGGCACGGTCGTCTGCGCGCTCGTTCTCGGAGGCCGCGTCCTCCTGGTGGTCGGGATCGGCGTGCTCCGTGTGGTCCTGGTCAGTGACGGCAGTCACCGGTCACCTCTCCTTCTGCAGTACGGACAGCGCGGCGATGAGTTCGGCCTGGGGTTCGGGATGGACTTCGAGGGCGTCGAGCGGGGCGAGCCGGCGTTCACGTTCGGCGTGCATCACCCGGTCCACGTACTCGCCGAGCAGCCGTCCGCCCCGTTCCCGCAGCCGCAGCGCACCGTGGGCGCCGATCCGCTCGGCGATCCCCTCGCCCGCGGACCGGGACCGGTGGCCGCCCAGCAAAACGGTGGCGACCAGCGCGGAGACCACCTCGGGGTCTGGAGCGACGCTGCGGTCGAGGTGGCGCACCTCGTCCTCGGCGTGCTCCTCGAGCTCGCGCCGCCACCGCCGTACCGCCATCCCGATCCGGTGCTCGGCGGTCTCCAGGGACGCGTCGCGGTCCGCGAGCTCCGGGGCGTCCGCTGCCGGCTCGCGCCGCCAGGCCTCGTCGATGCGCTCGTCGGCGGCGGTGACGGCGCACAGCAGCAGCTCGCACAGGCTCTCCACGAGGGCGTCCAGGAGCTCACCGGCGGTGCAGTCGAGCGGGAAGGCCCGCCAGCGCTTCAACGCGTCACCGGCGAGCACGGCACCCCCCTGCAACCGCCCCCGCACGCGCGCGTGCTCACTGTCGTAGGCGGAGTCGACGGCGGAGGTGAGCCGCAGGGCGGCCGCGTACTGGGCGGCGGCGGCACTGGCCAGCTCGGGCATCCGGGACT
The DNA here is from genome assembly GCF_042672405.1 of Streptomyces sp. NPDC127197. Classification (NCBI taxonomy): domain Bacteria; kingdom Bacillati; phylum Actinomycetota; class Actinomycetes; order Kitasatosporales; family Streptomycetaceae; genus Streptomyces; species Streptomyces sp. NPDC127197. The sequence continues at coordinate 232,058 of NZ_JBHXVG010000013.1, forward strand.
TGAGCGAGGCGATGAGGCCGTACGCCGTACGGGCCATAGCGTGCTGCCGGGCCGCGGGGTCCTGGGCCTGATGCACGAGCCAGGTGCGCAGCGGCGCCACAGCGGTGGTCGGCAGCAGCCCGCTGCCCCAGGCCGACTCGGGCAGCTCGGGCACGGTGAACCGCGGTACGTCGCCGAGCCCGGCCTTGGTGAGCAGGGCACCGTACTGCCGGGAGACCTCGGACACCACCTGGTGGGGCACCCGGTCGAGCACGGTGATCAGGGTGGCGTCGTACTCCTTGGCGGTCCGCAGCAGATGCCACGGCACGGCGTCGGCGTACCGGGCGGCCGTGGTGACCATGATCCAGATGTCGGCGGCACAAATGAGCTCGGCCGCCAGGGTGCGGTTGTCGGCGACCAGGGAGTCGATGTCCGGTGCGTCGAGGAGGGCGAGGCCGCGCGGCACGGTGTCGGCGGTCTCGATGCGCAGCACGCGCGCGGGGTTCTCGCCCGGGAGCAGCAGATCGTCGTCGGACTCCTGGTGCGGCACCCACACGCGCGTGAGGTCGGGCAGCACGCGCATGCCGCTGAACCAGTGATGGTCCTCCGGGTGGCACACCAGCACCGGCGTCCGTGTCGTCGGCCGCAGTACGCCCGCCTCGCTGACCCGTCGGCCCACCAGGGAATTGACGAGCGTCGACTTGCCGGCGCCGGTGGAACCTCCCACGACGGCCAGCAACGGCGCTCGGGGCTCTCTCAACCGGGGCACCAGGTAGTCGTCGAGCTGAGCGAGCAGTTCGTCGCGGTTGGCACGCGCGCGTGGCGCCCCCGGGAGGGGCAGCGGGAAGCGTGCGGCGGCGACGCGGTCGCGCAGCGCGGAAAGTGCGTCGAGCAGCTGAGGCCGTACGTCCAAGGTCACCACATGCGAAGAATGCCCAATTTTAGGGCATATCTGAAGCATATGAGCATGTCTGCGCGCCGACAGAACACAAGGGACGGAAGGGGCGACTGGGACAGAGGCACAGCCCAGGCATAACGAGTGCACAACACCCGCTGCGTGTGGCGTGAAAAGCGATGCACGATTCGTACCCGCCTGCGATTATCAGGACCGCTTCACCGAACCTCCACATCGAGCCACGGAGGCGAAGCAACAGGGGCAGGGATCCGGGAGCTTTATCCTTGTCCCCGGCAACGTCACGGATCAGCCCACACCCGGGCACCACGACAGAGGCCACCACACCCGGCCCCCGTAGCTCAGTGGATAGAGCAGGCGCCTTCTAAGCGCTTGGCCGCAGGTTCGAGTCCTGCCGGGGGCGCCCATGCTCCGCCCTCCTTCGGGAGGGCATTTCTGCTGTTCGGAGCGGTTATCGACGGGCACGACAAAGCCCCGGGCACTCCCCTACCGATCATGGGAGGACTCCGGGGCTGTCCGGCTGTCACCGGGTTTCTGCGGGTCGCTGTGTCGAATACGTGTCGAAGTTCACGGCGGCGGATCAGTCGGCGTCGGAGAGGTCGGGGAGGTCCCCGGCGGCTTCGAGCCGCTTCTTCAGGTCCGGCAGCTGCCCGTCGACACATCGGGCGTAGGTGGCGAGCAGCACGGGCACGCTGTTCCCGGCCCACTCGGCCACCTGTGCGGGCGGGATCCCGTCGTTGAGCCACTTGGTCAGGCGGGTGTGCCGGTTGTCGTACACACGCTTTCCGGTCGGCGAATCGAAGACGTGCGGAGCCAGGACTGCCCGGCGAGCGCTGCGCCAGGCCCGGCGGATGACGGAGCCCGCGAGGATGCCGCCGTTCTCACCCTGGAACAAAAGATCACCCGGCTTGAGCTCCTCGTCTTCGATGTGCTGCCGCAGGATGCGAGTCAGGGCAGGATGTCCCGGCACCGTGCGTGTGTCCCCTTCCGCGCGGCCCTTGAGGTCGCGCTGCTCGTGGATCTCTCCCGTGTCGGTCCACTGCTTGCCGACTTCCGGAGTCGCGGTATGGATCATCAGTTCGCACCACTGGTCGTCGGCGTCGACGTCGGGCAGGCTCACGTCCCCTACGCGCATGGCTACGGCCTCTTCAGGGCGTGGTCCGCAGTAGTACAGCGTGGCGAAGAAGGCGTGCAGTCGCTTGCCGCCACGGGGGCGCCGGCGGATCCAGTCGAGGAGCGCCACCGCCTGGTCGGGGTTCATCAAGGCCCGCGCACGGCGCGGGCGCACGCCGCCCTTACGGCGCGGCCCGCCTCCTGTCTCCGCCCCGGCTGGCCGCGCCAGGCGGCGCGCTACGTGCTGCGGGGTGAAGTGAGGAAACCACATGCGGGTCAAAGACATGCCCCCGGCGGGGGATCGGCCAGCACCGGGATGGAGGGGGCGCCGTTGCCGACTGCGGGCACGTTGGGGCGTGCGTGGGGTGCTTCCATCCCGTCCACCGTCGACCCAGGCAGAGCCGAGCAGACGCGGCCCATGGCGTCCAGGTCGTTCGTACAGTGGTGCGCTCCACCTGGACGCCATGAACCACGCCCGCTCCACGGTGTGTGGGTCGACGGCGGACGGGATGGAAGCTGGGTGAGGTGGCGGGCTAAGGCGGTAAGCGGCGGCGACGTGCGATGGTGTCCCGCCGTGTGGTGTAGCAGGGATCTTGGGATAGCCCCTGGTTATGGGGCAGCCATCGCGCAACTCTCCGAGCCCCGGGATCGGACCGACCGCGGCCGCGGTCATCGTCGCCGAGATTGGTCTGGTCATGAACCGCTTCCCCACCCCCGGCCATCTGGCCTCCTGGGCGAAGTTCGCCCCCGGGGGTGAAGGAGTCGGCCGCGAAGAAAGCACTGTCGGCGGATCATGAGCACTGTCCGAGCAGATCCAGCGAGACGGGACTACGAACGGCTGGCGAGGCGGTGCTGCAGATCGATATGTCGGAACTGGTACACGCCTCCTACTTGCCGGAGTACACCTCGTCGCTCGTGTGCATCGGCAAGGAAGGCCATGAGGCGGATCGGTAACCGTTTACGCAGGGCCAGATAGATACGGGCTATGGTGAATTTGCCCCAGGCTGACCTGTTGAAGGCCAGCCAGGCGCCTGGTATCGCACCAGGCGCGAGGGAGAGCACCGATAGGTACGGGCCGACCACAAGGGACACTCCGGACAAGGCGGTGAAGATGAGAGGCCCAGCCCCCAGTAGCAGGCAAGTTGACAGCGCGTAGATAATCATGGGCAGTATTGCCGTCCGGCGGTCGCGCAGCAGCAGGGCAGCCGGACCGACCACCGTGTTGAGGTCTGCTGGCTTGGGCGAGAACCCCAGGGCCAGCGCGATCGCGATTCCGCCCGCGAACGCCGCAACCAGGTGGTGTGCCACCAGCCAGATCGCGACCCCGCTGGCGATTCCGCTTGTCAGTTCGCCGAGCCTAAGCGACCACCGCAGCCTGGATGCGGGTTCACGTATTTCGCCCATATGCCTGAATATTCGCTCGTTCCCGAGCGTGGATATGGCGGCTATCCCGAACCCGTACATCGGCCCAAGCCAGAGCCAGGCTTGCAGTCCGAAGGCCACGCCAATCGGCAGTGCTGTCAGCATGGGTATAGCGCGTTGGGGTAGAGCGTGGTTCAGCTGCCACCAGGCAAGGTCGGAGGCGCCGTGAAGGTTGCGCTGCTGGTGCCGGGCCAGGTGTACGAGGGCGCTTTCTGCTTTTTGCGGAGTCCAGCGGCAGGGATAGCGACGGTGCGGGCGATAGGCGGCCGGAATGTATGCGTCGAACAGGTGATTTTCGACGTCTGTCTTGGTCGGCAGACGCTCGGTGTCGCACAGTTCGGCGGGCTCGGGCAGACTGGTGGGTCGCTCGCCGGGCCGCGGGTTGTAGATGGTGCGTGCGAGGAAGAGCATGAGCGGCGTGCGCAGAGCCCGCGCGACCGGAGCCCGGGTTCCCAAGCTGGTGATGACGGGATCCCAACGAGGGGCTGACTGCGGTCCTTCGGCAGTATCACGCAGGTATTCGGCGGCATCCACAGGACGGACCGGCCTCAGCTCGATGCCAGCGGCCCCGGCGAGCTTTACAGGTGCCCCTGAATCGCGTGCCGAAGCATCCCGGAATTCCGCGAGACGGCTGGCGAGGATCAGCCCTTGGCCGGGTGGCAGTTCTTGGTTGATGGCGTCCAGAGCTGGCGGGCGAAGTGCTGCGGGGATTTCGTCGAAGCCATCCAGTATCGGCAGGATCAGCCCCGCGTCGAGCAATGCCCGGGCACGGTTGCTGCTCTCGTACATAGTCGGCGCAGCGGCACCCAGACCCGCATAGTCCCGCGCCATTCGCTGGGCCATCCACGTATAGAGGTCTTCTTCGGCCGGGTTCCACCCGGCTAGGGAGAAGAGGATCGGAATGGCTTCGCTCCCAGGTTGCTTGAGCAGGTCCAGGAGGAGACGAATGAGCAGGACGGTCTTGCCAGCCCCGGGCTGGCCGAGGACCACCAGCCGGCGCGTCGGGATCCGCTCGGAGTACACCTCAGCGATCTCGTTACCGCTCCCGGCAAGGCCCGCTGGCCCGCTGGCCCAGCCAGCCCCGTCTGTTGACCCCGGCCACCGAGTCGCCACGGTCTTCAGGATGGGCCACTCCTCAACCAGGTCAGGTGATGCTTGATGCCACGACACAGCGAGTGGATAAGGACCATAGAGGAGGCGCACCTGGGCCTCGGCTTCCCACTGGCGTCGGACCACCGTGCGCAACGTATCGGCGAGGCCAGTGAGTTGTACCCCCTCGGCAGACTCGCGACGGTCGGCCCGGTAGCTCACCCACCCCTGCGCTAAGGCCGCCAGCCCTAGGGCGGCGGTGACACCGAAGCTGAGAACTCCGGCCATGTCGCCCGGATCGAGACCATCCGTACGGGCCGCCTCCCAAGTCCAAGCCACACCTGCAATACCGCCCGCCGTCAGCGCCAGGCCCACGAGCCACAGCGACCACTTGCTTCGCATCCCCCTACGCATGGCACGGATGATGCCCGACCTCCAGACGCAACGCGAGGCCTGTGTGCGAGCAGCCAGAGATTACCGGCCCATCTTCATCTGACAGCGTGCTTCCCAATCTGGAAGTCAAGCGGCATGAGGGGCCGGAGGAGGCGTGGCTTGGTAGCACCGCCGGTCACGGATCAGAGCCCAGAAGACGTTGAC